>JACRBX010000017.1 GCA_016219225.1 Deltaproteobacteria bacterium | reverse complement strand
TCAGATAGAGGCGAAGACCGTTGATCCGGGGATCTTGCCAATATTTAAGGAATAGGGCCCTGTCCATCCAGATGGCCCCGCCTTCGGTCCGGTAATCGTAGAATATGCCGGAAACCTGAAAAAGACGGGGTCCTTGGGCGGTTACCAGGTTCAAGCGGTCTCCAGGCCTTAGGGAGAGTTGATTGGCCAGGACTTCGGAAATGAGGATTCCTTCCCCGGTCAAGGCCTTTTGAAAAATGGCTTCTGCCTTTCCCTGGGTAAAGGCCAATCCCCCGTGGCGTTGGATGACCGCCAGATTCCCGGCCCAGAGGCGGATCGGGAGTCCTTTTAACTCCGTGGTCAAACCCCGGTAATAATAAATATCGGATAATTCTTTGAAAAATTCAATTTCCCGAATGACCTCCGGTTCCAGGAACTGGTTAAATCCCTGATTGGAAGGGAGCACCGGACCGACAAAAAGATCGCCACTGATGGATTGCCCGATCCAGGTGTCCACGGCCTGCCGGAAACTCCTGATCATCAGACCGACACTGATCAACATGGCAATGGCGATCATCAAGGCGGCCATGGCGATAGCCATACGCCCTGCATAACGGTTGACATAGTTTATCCCCAACCAGGCTGAGACAAACCTTTTCCCCCGACGGGTCTTTAAAGCGTCATACCGATTGATCACCCCCCGGACAAAATCAGGCAACAAAAAGGAAAAACCCAGGGTCAGGGCCAGGGTGGCTGAAAGTCCCCCCACCGGCCAGCTGTGCCAGGCCGGTAAGGCGGTTAACAATCCGGCCAGCCCCAAGAGCCATAGACCATAATAGAGATTTTTTCTGTTTCCGGCCAGACCGGGTTTGATCAATCCAGCTCTGCGATAGATGACTTCCCTGGGTTCCAGGGCCGCTGCCTGTCGGGCCGGAAGATAGGCTGAAAGAAGGGATATGAACAGGGACAAAAGGATGATTAAACCCATTTCAATAAAAGAAAAAGGGAGTTCCCTGACTCCGACTAAGACATATAAATTGGTGATGGTCCGGGAGACGGTCTCCAGAAGAAAGCCGGCCAGAAGGGTTCCCCCTCCCAGGCCTAACAAGCTGCCTATCAAGCCATAGCCGGCCGCCTCCCAGAGGATTAATAAAAGGATTTGTCTGGGCAGCATCCCCAGAGATCTTAAGATGCCCAACTCTTTCCTCCGGCGGGCCACCGAAAGGGAAAAAGTATTGTAAATAAGATACATACTGACCAGCACGGCAATAAAACTCAAAGCCGTCAGGTTTAACTGGTAGGACCGGATCATCCGTTCCGTCCCCTTTTCCCGATCGGCCGGCTGGATCAGGCGAGTCCCCAGGGGAAGGATTTTTTGCAGTTCCTGGAGGTGTTTTTTTTCATCTCCTGCTTTTATGAATTGAAGGTCGATACGATCCAGATATCCGATTTTTCCAAAAACCTCCTGGGCCTGGGCGATATCCATAAGGCCGAAACTGCCTCCCAAGGCCTGGGCCGGCCCATCGTTTTCCAAGAGGACGGAAAGCTTCAAGGTCCGGGGACGTCCGTTCACCAGGATGGTGAAGGGGTCCCCTTTTTTGAGCCCATAGCGGTCGGCAAATGGGCGGGTAAGACCAATAGCCCGGGGGGTTAATGCCAAAGAAAGGAATTGCTCTCCCGTCAGAGAAGAAAGGGATTCGGAATATCGGCGGATACCGGCTTCAGCAAAAAAATCCACCCCCATGATCCAGATCACCTGGGAAGGCTGTTTGCCAAGGGGGGCTTGAAACTCAATCACCGGGGCAGCGGCCTGAATCGCCGGATGCCTTTTAATGATGGGAAACAGGTTTTCATCGATCCCCTGCCCATCCTGGACCAGTTGCCATTGGGCCTCCCCCGAAAGGGATTGGACAGTATTCTTAAAAGATCGCAGGGAGGCACCCACCGAGAGGTGGATGCTCACAAAAACCGAAACCCCAAGGGCCAGGCCTAAAATAGTTAACAGGGATTGACGCCAGGATTTCAGATAATGGCGGGAGATTAAAAGGAGGTAAACGCGCAGGACAGTCATTAAAAACCAACCAAAGCTATTTAAAAAGTTGTAATCCAGAAGTCTGAGTGTTTAAGGATCGCTAAGGATCTTCCCATCCCGCAGTTTAATGATCCGGCTGGCCAAACCGTCGGCCTCCTGGGAATGGGTGGCCATGATAATGGTTTGTCCCTGATTTCGATTTAATTCCGCCAGGACCGAGAGGACCTGAAGTCCGGTTTGGGAATCCAGGTTTCCCGTCGGTTCATCGGCCAGAATGACTTTGGGCGAATTGATCAAGGCCCTGGCGATGGCTACCCGCTGTTGTTCGCCGCCGGACAATTCATGGGGCCGATGGCTTCTTCGGTGGGTCAGTTCCATCTGGTTCAAAAGGGTTTCAATAGAGGGGTCCTTTTTATTTTGATAAGACCCGTCCAGCCAACGGGGGAGGGCAATATTCTCTTCGACGGTCAACATGGGAATTAAATTAAAGGACTGGAAGATGGTTCCAATTTCTCTTCTCCGCAGGAGGGTCCTTTCCTTTTCGGTCAGGAGGCAAATATTTCTATCCCCTACCCAGACTTCCCCGGTGGTCGGCTGGTCCAGGGCCCCGATCATATTTAACAAGGTGGTTTTTCCGCAGCCGCTTTTTCCGGAAAGGATGACCAGTTCCCCTGATTCAACGGACAGATCGATCCCTTGAAGGGCCCGAACTTCCCCGGCTTCGGTTGGGTAGGATTTGGAAACGTCCTTCAGCTTAATTAAAGGCATATAAAAAACTGTGACGGGTGACGGAAAAAAATGACCCCGTGTCGGGTGAAGGGTTATAGATCTGGTGGCATAGCTGGAATTTTTCATTTTTTCTCTTCGATAGTCCTAATCGTTTTGGTTAAACCACCAATAATTTGATCGAGAGTGGCTATCCGTTTGGTTAGGATGTCTTCAGGGAGCAAATGCCGACAGCGCGTATAGCGTCCTTTACTCTCGCGAGCTTCACCCCGGGCAATTCGAAGATGATAAGGCAATTCTTTTCCAAAATTCATCGAATAGTTGACAGGCGAGCTTGTAAATGCCAAAGGATTCCAGCCGATCACTTAATACTACAGCGTATTTTTTTACTAATGCGTCCACTTAACCGTCATTCCGGCAGGCTTTAAGCCGGAATCCAGAGACTTTGGTTTTCTCATTTTCTTGAAAAAACTGGATTCCCGATAAAGACATTCGGGAATGACGGGAAAACTGTCGCTGTAGTATTAATAATGTCATTTTATCTCCTTTCCACCCGTCACGAATCCCAGCTTTTTTCCCGTCACCGTCACCCGCCACTCGTCACTCTTATCCCACTCTTATCCAATCATCCATTCCCTGAAATCCTCTTTGGCCGGTCTGAGAAGTTTGATCTGCCATATCCGATCCCCTTGTCCCAATTGCACCAGGACCTCACGGTCTCCCGGGGCATCGCTATAGGTCAGACAGAGTTGAGCCAGTTTTTCCCAATCTTCCGGCCTGGTTATTCCCCCAGGAGCCAGGGCCAGGGGACCAGGAAATTCGGCCACACGGGCCCAGCCGTCTTCAGGAAGAGACCATTTTTCGATCAATTCATTTTCGATCTTGTTTCGGCCGATAATGATTTTGATCTCCGAATATAACCGAAAATGCCGACCGGCTTTCAGTAATTCCACTTCCCGGATTTGAGGTTCCCTGGGACAGGAAAACAATTCCTTTAAACGGATGGAAAAAATGGGATCTGTTAACAGACAGCCTCCGGCCGGAGCAGGATAATCAGTCAGTCCATATTCTTCGGCTAATTTCATCTGCCGTTTTCGAGACCGGCCACTGATATCCAGGAGCCGGGAACGATCGACCAAACCCTCCTCTTCCGGCCTGGTCTCTTTTAACAGGAGGGCGCTTAGGGGCCGAAGGATGCGGTCAAGCAACCCGGATTCCTTTTCAACCGCCCGCAAGGATGGTCTGGTTTGGGAAAAGGGTCTTTGACCAAGGACTTCTCCTGTGAAGAGAAAACCGGCTTCCATCTCTTCCAGCTTTTCCGCGGCCTTGCGGACCATGAGGGCGTGACAATCAATACAGGGGTTCATCCCTTTACCATAGCCGAATCGGGGCGATCTGAGCATCACCCAATGTTCCGGGGTTATATCCAAAACGGTTAAAGGAATCTTTAATTGCTCCGCGGCCCTCCGGGCTTTTTCAGCCCCGAAAAAGGGAGTGATAAAGGCAACCCCTTCCACCTTAATCCCCTGGTCTAAAATAAGCCGGGCGGCTAACATACTGTCTAAGCCCCCGGAAAGTAAACCGATAGCTCTAATGGAACGTTTCATGAATACCTGTTCTTAAAACAAAAAATGTGTTCGGAGTTAAGAGTTCGGAGTATCGTCTTTCTTAAGCTCTTCACTCCGAACTCAAAACTCCAAACTACTACTCCCTCACCGACACCAGATTACATCGGCAGCCGAGGTGCATGATCCTTTGGTTGAGTTCGTCGTATTCTTTCAAAGAAAAGATACGACCTTCCATCTTCTGACAATCCGGGCAGACCAAAGCGTCGCCTCTGGTCTCCCAACGAAGGCCGGGTAAAAAAGTCCTTTTGGCATCATAGATCACCCGGCGCCAGATGGCCCTTTTTTCGATCTCCAGATCTTTGGCCTCTTCTATGGACATGGCGCCTTTATAGGGCAGGTGATAAAACCATTCCGGGTCTTGTGCCATTAACCCTTCCATCTCTTCCCGTGCGGCTTTCAAAAAATCCAAAAAGCTTTGATTTCCTGCCGGTGGGCTGTCATCCTTTTTTTCATTCCCTTTTTTCCAAAATCGCATAGCACCCCCTTGAAATATTTTATTCTAATCCGATATCCCTTTTCTTGACAAGCCCTTTCTATCGTTTATAATATGATGGTCCTGGTTAACTCCAAAATTTGGGATAAAAACTTGAAGATTCAATTACGTCTCTTTGCTTCCCTGGCTGGATATCTGCCGGATCAAAACACCGGCGGCCCTTTTAATACATTGGAAATCGAAGAAGGGACGACCATCAAGACCATTTTGAACCGCTTAAGGGTTCCTTCTGAGATACCAAAAATCATCTTTTTAAATGGGATCCATGCCGATGAAACCACCGTTTTAAAAGAGGGAGATCGGTTGGGTATTTTCCCCCCTTTAGCCGGTGGGTAAATAAAAACCCCCATTTTCTCTTTCAACCTGTCCACGATCAGTGCCAAATAAGACATATTGACAAATTGAAATATTTCCCCCTATGATTATTATGAATGATAAAGGGGGCACACTTAAAGGTGTAAGATCTTTTAATAACTCATTTTCTATTATCCTTTAGTATTAACCTTAACCGATAAGGAGGTCCTTAATGGAGAAAATTTTAAGAATCAATATGGGGGCTGAAGGCGGCCCAAAGGTGAGTGAGGGACCAGTAGGCGAATTTGCCGGAATGGGGGGCCGGGCCATGACTTCGGCCATCGTATCTAAAGAAGTACCCCCCTCTTGTCATCCTCTGGGTTCGGACAATAAACTGGTCATTGCCCCGGGCCTGTTAAGCGGAACCACAGCGGCCATGTCCGGCCGGCTCTCTGTCGGTTGCAAGAGCCCTTTAACCGGGGGGATCAAGGAAGCCAATGCCGGAGGGCAGCCTTCTCAGGTCTTGGCCCGCCTGGGTTATGCAGCCATCGTCCTGGAAGGAAAGCCGAAGGATGATACTCTTTATAAGGTGGTTATCAACCAGGAAGGCGTTACGATTCAACCGGATAACAGCCTGAAGATGCTACCTAATTATGATCTGATCGAAAAGATGAAGGCCGAATATGGGGATCAAATCGCCTGTATTTCCATTGGTCCGGCCGGAGAAATGAAGCTGGCCGCCGCCTCTATTGCCTGTACGGATATGGAACTGAGACCTACCCGTCATGCCGGCCGCGGAGGGGTCGGCGCAGTAATGGGTTCCAAAGGGGTCAAGGTGATCGTCCTGGACGACACCGGCAAGACGATGCGAGCTCCCAAAGACCCTGAGAAATTCAAAGAAGCCTCAAAAATATGGGTCAAGGGTCTTCAGGAACATCCGGTCACCGGCCAGGGGCTCCCGGCTTACGGGACCAATGTCTTGACCAATGTCCTGAATGAAGCCGGCGGCTATCCTACCTACAACTTTAAGGAAGGCCGCTTTGCCGGTGCGGCCAAAATCAGCGGTGAAACCCAGGCCGAATTGGAAACGGCCCGGGGAGGGCTGGCCACCCACGGCTGCCATCGGGGTTGTGTTATCCGTTGTTCCGGGATTTTTAATGACAAGGACGGCCATTATGTTACCAAACAACCGGAATATGAGACGGTTTGGGCCCATGGCGGGAATTGCGCCATTGATGATTTAGACGTGATTGCCCAGTTGGATTTTCTGGATGACAATTACGGTCTGGAC
>JACRBX010000016.1 GCA_016219225.1 Deltaproteobacteria bacterium | reverse complement strand
CACCAGTGAATCGCCTGCGTCTATATGGCGGAATCGGTAAAGGCTTTACCGGAAGACATCCAGCAACTGATCGACGTTAGGGAATGGGACATGCGTACCCGGGAAGGGGTGACCCGTTTTCGAGAACTCCGGGCCAAATCTCTCCCTAGCGTGGCCCTGGATGGGGATCTGGTCTACGAGGCCTTGATCCCTCCCCAGGAAGAATTAATCGAAGAGATCCAAAGACGGTATAGGGAAAAAATAGCTTGATACTGGATACTTGATGCTTGATACTACTACAGCGACACTTTTTTCGTCATTCCCGAATGTCTTTATCGGGAATCCAGGTTTTTCAAGAAAATGAGAGATCAAAGTCCCTGGATTCCGGCTTAAAACATGCCGGAATGACGGATACGGGGACGCATCAGAAAAAAAAGTCGCTGTATAATACTCGATGGGGGATATGTGGTGCCGGAGGCCGATTTACATTATAATTTCGAATGAAGGGTTTATCCAGTATCCAGTATCCAGTCTCGGGAGGAATGATCATGTTTTTAGAGGATGTAACCATCGAAGGCTTTAAGTCGTTTTCCGAACCTACCCAGATGTCCTTCCAACCCGGAATCGGGGTGATTATGGGCAACAATGGGGTAGGGAAGTCCAATATCCTGGAGGCCATCGTCTGGGCCCTGGGTGAAAACGCATTATCCAAGCTCCGCCTTCTGGAAAAGGAGGAACTATTTTTCGCCGGGAACAAGGTCTACCCACCGGCCAAGCAAGTCAGGGTGGAACTGGTCTTTAAGGAAGGCCTTGAAAAAAATGTCCCGGAATTGAGACTGGTCAGGACCATCGGCCGGGATGGGCAGGAAACCTATCAGATCCAGGGTAAGACGGTCAGCCTGGCGGCTTACAAGAAAAGACTCAAGACCGAGGAACTGACCGATGCTTTGAAAACCATCATCAGACAGGAACAGATCAACGATTTGCTGTCTCTGCTTCCCTCCGATCGTTTGCGTTGGATCTCATTTCTAAACGGGAAAAACGGCCTGGAACCCTTGCCCGAAAAACTGATGGGTCAGACTGATCCCCTTTTCCAGAGATATTTACATTACCTTTTTCCGGAAGGGGAAGGCCGCCTCCGGATTGTCAACGGGGAAAAAGGCCAGGGGCTGGAAGTGGAGGTGGCAGTCAAAGGCAGGAATATTCGCCGGGCACATCAGCTCTCCGGCGGGGAGAAGTCCATCACCAGTCTGGCCTTGAAATTGGCCCTGTTTGACCGATTGCGCAGCCCCTTTTATCTGCTCGACGAAGTCGAGCCGGCCTTGGATTATATTAACCATAAATCCATGCAGGCCCTGCTTAAAGAGTTGGCCGTCAATAAACAACTGATCATGATCACCCATCTTCGCAGTACGATCGAATTAGCCAACACCTTGCATGGGGTCCGGTCGCGGCTCGATGGGTCTTCCTTTATGAAGTTCTACTTTGTGATGAACGAGCGGTTGCTGCGGTTGTATAAATGTTGCTAATAGAGGGAGTTTTTTAAAAAGTCTAAATTTTACCAAATTAACACCCAATAGGTCAGCCGTCCCGGCTGACTATTTAATGGTTTCAACACAATCGGCATTAGGCCGATCCGACTATTGTCAGGCAGGATGCCTGACCTATTTAAAAAAACTTATTTAAAAAAATGAACTCTTGCGAGTTAAAATAGGTCAGGCATCCTGCCTGACAATAGATTGAAATCAGTAGATGCCAGCCGAGACGGCTGACCAATTAATTGAGAAATTTTATTCTCGGGACTTTTGCAAAAGACACAGGGAATACAATATGACCACCTGGGAAGATATCGAAGGTTACCGCCAATTGATCCGAGAACTGGGGCTTCCCCAACAGGATTTCGCTCTCTTCGGGCTGCGCTGTCCCTATTGCGGTAAATCGGATCGCATCAACCGCCTGGAAAAACCCGAAGAGCTTGAAACCTGCCCCGAGGAATACCAACGGCTCTGGGAAAAATTCGGCAGGGAAGGAGATCTGGTGGTCTGCAAATTCTGTGAGGTATTGCTGGTGATGGATAAGGATCGGAGTTCGGCGACTCCTTTGGAACAGCTTGATTAGTTTTAAAATACGGTTCAAGGATCAAGGTCCAGGGTTCAAGGTTCGGAACAACACACTTATATGATTCGTGGTGTTTTTCCTCAAACCTTAAACCTTGCACCTTGGACCTTATACCCCTGGGGTTTAAGGAGGTAACATTATGCGCATCGAAGTATTGGGACCGGGATGTAAAAATTGTGAAACCCTTTATGAAAATGTCTTAAAGGCCTTGAACCAGGCCGGGCTTAGGGATAAAATAGAAGTGGTCAAGATCAAGGACATCGATTACTTTATGAAAAAAGGGGTTTTCGCCACCCCGGGCCTTATCTTTGACGACCAGGTCCTATCGACCGGCAGGCTCCTGACACCGGAACAGGTACTGGAACGGTTAAGGGCCAAAGGGCTTGACATAAATCTTGAGAGGTGAACCCATGGAAACGCCCCGAAAGTTAAAGGTCCAAAAACCGGTCAAGTTGATCTTTGCCGGAGGCTTTCTGGGTTCCGGAAAGACCACGGCCCTGGCAGGATTGGCCAAACGTCTGATTGAGCGCGGTAGGCGCGTGGGCATTATCACCAATGACCAGACCGAGAACCTGGTGGACACCATAATCGTTAAAGAGATGCTCAGCGGACTCGGTGTGCCCGTGGAAGAGGTCGTCGAAGGCTGCTTCTGTTGCAAGTTCGATGAACTGATTAATCAGGTGGACAAGATCCTGGTCCATAATCCGGATGTGCTTCTTGGAGAGCCTGTCGGCAGTTGCACGGATTTTGTGGCGGCCGTGGCCAATCCTATTAAGATCCACTACCAGGAGGCCTTTAAATTCGCCCCTTTTTCCACCCTGGTGGACCCGGATCGGGTGCGTGAATTGTTTTTAGGTGAAAAGGGGGCCGGCTTTCCGGAAGAAGTAGCTTATTTGTTTAAGAAGCAGTTGGAGGAAGCAGACATCATCGTGCTCAACAAGACAGATCTCCTTCCCGATGAGGAAGTCAGGAGGCTTCTGGCCGCCCTTGAGGAAAAATTTCCGGAAAAATCGGTCCGGTCGGTCTCGGCGAAAACAGGCCAGGGAATGGAGGCGTGGCTGGAAGAACTCCTCTCCGGCCGGCCCGGGGCCAATACCGTTTTGGGGGAGCTTGATTATGATCGCTATGCCAGGGCCGAGGCTTCCCTGGGCTGGCTGAATGGTGCCTTTAAAATGATCGCCGCCGAACCTTTTGATGCCGGTCAAACGGCGACCCGGTTGGCCCTGGATCTCCGGGAGGCTTTTAGAATTAGAAAGGGGGAGATCGGCCACCTGAAATTCGTTATCACCAGCGGCGGGAAAACCATGTGGACCAATCTTACCTGTCTTGAGGGTGAACCGGTCAGCAATGGGACAGATCTCGGAAAGCTGTCCCAGGCAACCCTTATCCTGAATGCCCGGGTGAAACTGGAGCCTGAAGAATTGGAGTCCCTGGTTCGAGAAACACTTGAAAAAGTTTTTAATGAAGCCGGCATCCAATTGGAAGAGGTGGATTTGCAATGCTTCAGCCCGGCCTATCCCCAACCCCCTTACCTTACACGGGAGGAAGTTAAATAGCCAATTCAACCGGCCAAACAACTAAACGACTAAATAGACAAAACGACTAAATAGACAAAATAGACCAGAAAGGAGACTCTTGATGCGCATCGAGGTTATCGGTCTGGACCCGCCCTGTGAAAAGTGCGATCAATTGTTAGAGAACGCCAAAAGAGCAGCAGCCGAAGCCGGGATCGAGGCCGAGGTGGTCAAGCTCTGGGTTCTTTCGGAGGAAGTGCGCCAAAAATACGGATTGCCCCTGAGCCCGGCCCTGGCCATAGACGGGGTCCTGGTGGCCCAGGGAAAGGTATTCAGCGTGGAGCGGATCATCAGCCTCCTTAAAGGATAATATGGACAACATCACCAAAGTGTATCTGATTACCGGTTTCCTGGGGAGCGGGAAGACCACGTTTCTCAACCGGATTATTAAAACCTTTCCCAAGGACCGCAAACTCATGATCCTGATGAATGAATTCGGTGAGATCGGAATCGACGGGAACTTGATTGAGGGAGAGGACCTGGATATCCTGGAGATCAGTAAAGGCTCCATCTTCTGCGTCTGTGTCAAAACGGATTTCATCAAGGGGTTGAATCAAATAGCCAAAGACATCCAGCCCGATATACTCCTCATCGAGTCCACCGGCGTGGCCAATCCCACGGACCTGAAAAGGGACCTGACCCTTCCCTTTTTCCAAAACCGTTTTCAATTGACGGAGCAGTTTTGTATTATCGATGCCGCCAATTTTGAAGAAGAATACGAGGTCTTTTCTTCGGTGGAGAAGCAGATTGCTTCTTCCACCCTCTTTATCATCAACAAGGTGGACCTGGCTTCGAAAGAACAAATCCAAAAAGTTAAAGACCTGGTGGCCCGGCATCACCCCAATCCCAAATTCTTTGAAACACAATTTGCGGATTTTCCTTTTGAGCGGTTTTTCTTTGAAGCCGAAGGGCCGGGGCAACCCGAAACCCGGGCAAAAGGGGCGAAGGCCTTTCTTTCCGATCAGGAATTGGAGTCGGCCATTGAACAACTCCTGGACGACCCCCAGGGGGAGATCACGCCACCGGACCGGCTGCTTTCGGCTATTTATAAATGGGAAGGAGATGTGGAAGGTTTTAAGACCCTCATGTCACGATTCCCCAAAGGGATTATCCGGGCCAAAGGGTTTTTAGGTGAGGCCTCCCAGGCCTATTTATTCAGCCTGGTCCTGGGCCAGAGAAATCTTGACGTGATTTCTTTGCCTGCCGATCGCCTTTTCCTCCTGAACCGGGTCGTTTTTATTGCCCCTCCTGAAATCATGCCTCAGTTGGAGGCCCTTCAAAAAGATTTTTCTCTTTTCCAGTATCAATCCACCTTCGATCCCATGGGAAACAAAGAGAAAGATGACGGACCTTAAAAATAATTTTATCGGGGAATTTCTGGGCACCTTTCTCCTGACCTTCTTCGGATGCGGGGCGGTGGCCGCTTCCGCCCTTTATGGTGCGCACACTGGACTGTTTCAAGTGGCCGGGATTTGGGGGATCGGTGTCACCCTGGCCATTTATGCCAGCCGGCATCTTTCCTGCGCCCATCTCAACCCGGCGGTCAGCCTGGCCATGATCATCTCCGGGAGGATGATACCCCAAAAGCTGCCGGTTTATTTAGCCGCTCAATTCTTAGGGGCTTTTTTAGCCGGCCTGACCCTGCTTACTGTTTTTTCTTCCTCCATAACCAATTTTGAGGCCTTTTACCATATTGTCCGGGGGGCGCCCGAATCGGTCAAGACGGCCATGATGTTCGGAGAATATTTCCCTAACCCTTCCGCCCCTGCGGCCGTAGGACTGATTTCCTGGCCCCTGGCCATGGGGGTTGAGGCCCTGGGAACGTTTATCCTGGTGACCATTATTTTTCTTTTGACCGAAGATTGTAATGTGGGCCGCCCATCCAGTGATATCGCCCCGGTATTTATCGGTCTGACGGTTATGGCCATCATCAGCATTTTGGCTCCCCTGACCCAGGCTGGCCTTAATCCGGCTCGAGACTTTAGTCCCCGCCTGGTGGCCTATTTAGCCGGATGGGGCGGGATCGCCATCCCCGGCCCCCGGGGCGGATTTTTAACCGTTTATATCGTAGGTCCCCTGATAGGCGGTTCCGCCTCGGCCCTGTTATTTCGAGTACTGTTTCAACCCCTCATGGCCTTACCGAGAATCGTCTGCACCTGCGAAGAAAAGGATCCTTGTGGAAAATAAAAGCCCTATAAACGTCTGCCCCACGTCTGAATTCTATGATCATTTGATTAAGAAAGCCCTTGAAGCAGGCGCTATAGACGCCCGTTTACTGGAAACGAATCAGGTGGTCTTTGATCCTCGTTCCCACCTTAAATGCCGTTTCGGTTGCGGGCGGTGGGGAAAATACTGGACCTGTCCCCCTCATCTGGCGACCTCTTTAGAAAATTTCCAAGAAGCCTTTGACCGCTACCAGACCGCCCTCATCATTAAGACGGCCGATCCTAAAAAAGGCCAGGAGGTGACCTTGGCCATTGAAAGGGAGGCCATGCTCAGCGGTGGCTGTATTTTCGCCTTTGGTCTGGCCCTCTGCGTTCAATGTGAGGCTTGTGCCTATCCGGAGCCCTGCCGCTACCCTCATCTGGCGCGGCCGGCCATGGATGCATTTGGAGTGGATATTGGAAAGACCGTGGAACCATTAGGATTCCAGGTGGAATTTGACAAGGAAGGTAAATTGTTACCGGCCTGGTACAGTATGATTTTATTAGATTAATCCAGGATTAAAAGGGAGGTTCTGATCGATGGCTAAATTTCTATTTGTCTTAAGCAAGGATAATGTTGAAAGCGCCACCAGGTGTTTTCAGTTGAGCAAAATCGCCCATTCAAAAGGACACCGGGTAAATCTCTTTTTTATCGGCGATGGGGTAATCTGGGCCGATAAAAAAAGAGATATGACTATCAAGACGGTTACCGGGGATTGCCCTAACGATTATTTGCCTTACCTGGTTGAACAGGAGGTTCCTATTGGGGTTTGAATTCCTTGTGCCAAGGCCCGTCAGGTGGACGAGGCCCATTTTTTTTCCAATATGGTTCTGGATGGAGGACCCCATTTGATCGATTTGGCGGCGGAAGCCAAAGTTTTCAATTTTTGAAAGATCGTCATGGAAAATGATCCTCCATCGGTCATTGTCGAAATTGTGGCCAAGAAAAAGGGTTGTATGCTTTGTGATTTGGCCCTGGCCATCCTGGAGGAGATCGCCACGGAATTCGAAGAGGGGGTTTTAAAATGGGAAGTGGTCGATGTGAGCGATCGGCAGGGGATAGAGCGCCATGAGACCTTGGGCCGAATCTGCGGCCGCAAACCGGCCGTCCCTTCCATCGTCATTAACAAAAGAATTGCCTTTGACCATATCCCTGAGATGGAAGCCCTTACCATGGCTATCCGGAAAACCTGGGAAAGCCTCAAACGATAATTGCGGAACTGGCCGATCCTGAGGTCAGGTTAACGCGCCCGATGCTTTTCTAAAAGAGTTTTAATGACCTGGATCAGATGGTCGGGGTCTTCCGTGTTTAAAGGAATGGAAGGGCCGGAGAGGATGACCTTGTCGTCTCTGACCATTTTTATCTTCAGGACCGGATAAAATCCCGATTCCCATTGCTCCAGGCCGGTGGCGATTTGATAGGTTGTTCCCGGAGGATGAGGAGGACCTGCCGAAATTTTCTCAATGTGTTCGGGAAAGAAAGTTTCAACTTTTTCCGGCTCTACAGGCACACAGGATATCCCCAGACGGGTTTTCCTTCTACTTTTTGCTGAAAAGTTATTAAAAATCAATAAAATGGATTAATTTTGGCATGAATTTTGTAGGCATGTAAATATCATTTTTTTCTTGACATATATTATTTTAGTATTATTATGTAGCCATGT
>JACRBX010000015.1 GCA_016219225.1 Deltaproteobacteria bacterium | reverse complement strand
GGCATTTTTCTTTGAGCAGGCAGTCCGGGCAGTCCTGATTCCGGAGGGCGCAGACCACCCGTTTAAAGGCATGGCCGAATCCGCCCCGCAGGGTGGAGCCCTTATAGGCCGGCAGGACCAGGGGGTCCCGGGCCTGGAGAAGAAATTGAAAGGAGCCGCTTTGGATCTTTTTCAGCGAATCCTGGAGGAAGGAAAAAGGCCCGGTTGGTTGAGGTACGCTTTTCAAACGTCTTTCCGAATCCATTTCCGATGACCCTCCAACTCCTGGTTTCTGAAAGCCCTGGACTTCAATCGCCAGAGTTTCAACTTTGACGCCCCTGCTCCCTCCTCAGGAGGAACCGCCAGATGGGGGCCAGGGGCGTAATATGGGAAAATTGAAAGCCCTATTTGGACGTCTTCAGGATATTTAAAACAAACTGGCCGGAATCGGATTCGCTTTTCATTTCTTTCAGCAGGCCGGCCATAGGTATTTCGGCCCTGGCCGAATCCTTGTGCCCCCCGGCAGAGGCCCCCCATCCTCCGAAAAGCCTCTGGGCCGTTTTCCCGGCATCCCCCCGAAATCCTGCATTTCTGAAAATGATGATCAGCTTCCCTTTATTGATTCCGGAGACAATGCTCCAGGTCGTTTCGGCAAGTCGCAGAAAAAAATCGGCAATGATCACCAAAATATCGGGGTTTTCCACTTCGTCCATATGAACAATGGCCATATTTTTAAATAAAATCAATCTTTCCATGGCGATTTTGTAGCTGGCCAGCGTCTTTTGGGTCATTTCGGAAGATTCGATTTTTTTTACAATATGCATATTGGTATACCGATAGAGATACCTGAAGGCACTGACATCGTTCAATATGGAAGCCCGTACAAAATTATCGGTGTCCGTCTTAATGCCATAAAAGAGTGCAGTGGCCAGCCTCCGGGAAGGTCGGATCTTGGCGGCCAGGAGGTACTCGGTCAGGATGGTTGCATTGGCCCCGTAATGTTCCCTAATGTCCATATAGTCGGCCTTGGAGGACGGGTCCAACGGGTGATGATCGATGATGATATCAACCGGCACCTTCATAAAGGCTTCATGGTGATGGGGCTGAGAATCCAGAATAGCCCATTTGGTGATATGGGTCGGGTTTATGGACCGAACAGGGTACTGCTTGATCCTTAAGAGCTTGACGAAGGCCAGGTTATCGGTCCGTTGAATGGAATTGACCCGATAAATCAAAACCTTTTTAATTTTACGCCAAAATAATCTTTTGAAGGCGATCGCACTGGCCATGGCATCCGGGTCGGCGTTGATTAGAATGGCCAGAGTATCTTCCGGACCCACCACCTCCCGCAGACGACTGACCTTTTCGGGGGAAGTCATGGGGTGTGAAACAGGTTGGTGTATACTGTCATTCATAGGTCATGGGCAGCAAATTAATTGGCAATTTAACGCATCAAACCCAGAATACCAACGACGATCAAATAGATGGCGACGATGATATTCAATAATCTGGGAATGATCAATATCAATATCCCGGCAATTAAAGAAAGCATGGGATTAAAAAGCGTCGTGGTCATTATCGAGTCCTTTTATGAAAAGTTTAATTCCTTTCCATTTGATTTCCTCACGATACCTTCTCAAAACGCCATCCAAAGGGGTGGCTGGCGGCCCCCCTGCTATCTTCGATGTCTGTAACCTCCGCCGGATTCTCCGACTAAAAATCCGCCCAGGGCACCCATACCTGCTCCAAGAGCAGCACCCGAAAGAGTGCTTCCACCGACTATAGTACTGAACAAAGCTCCTCCACCAGCCCCAATAGCTGCCCCGCTCAAAGTGGCCTGTTGCGTTCTGGACATTCCAACACACCCGGTCATGGTAAATACAAAAACGAGAATAGTTAAGACGATCAAAAAACGTTTCATTTTCTCTCTCCTCTTTATTTATTGATTTAATTTTCCGGCTTCAGAGGACGGCCGGCGATTCCGATCGCGATGTTTGGCCTGACTGCCATGTGCCAGAGCACACCGACCACCGGCTTTTCAAGATGATCCGGATTCGTTTGGTAGTATTGATCTACCATGGCCACCGTTTGATCCAAAGTCAATGGGGACTTATCTGAGGCTTCAATGACCTTCAAGGAAAAATTGTCTTTCTTGAGATCCGGATACTTTTTCATCAAATAATGCTCAATGGCTACCGTATGCCAGAGTCCCCAAATGAAAGCCTCCTTGCCATCAACCGTCATCTTCTGCCAGAGGTCCCCGGTCAGGACAGGCATCCCGAGGGATTTTCCCATCTCCTTGCCGACCGCCTCCCGACCGCGTTCCGCAGCCATTACGTAAAAGGAACCTATTAAGATCCCGATTAAGACAACGGTTACAACCAGATTTCTTGTAACTTTTGCTTTTTCCATGACGCCCTCCTCTGAAAATTTATGAGACGCTTCACCTATTTTTCTAAATTATCAGGCCCCTCATGATGTTTGTAAATAATGGCAATGATGTATTTGTATTAAGTAATTGTGGTATTTGGATTCCCGGTTTATCCCGGCGCTTTCGGCCCGACCCCATTCTGTACAGAATTATTTTTCTGCAACTACTGGTTATGCCTTATTCTTTTTTAGATCATCTATGAGATTCAGTACAAGCTATATTGTCCAGGGTTCAAGGGAAGGCCCTCGGGTGTTTGGGTGGGGGAGACGGTGAAGGGTTTATAGATCCGTTTGCTTTCCAGGGGCGGCTATCCGTGGCAAGATTTCAAGACAGGGCCAGGGCCAGGAGTTCTACGGGGTGCACGACCCGGATCCGGTCGTCTTTCAGGTTGCCGTGAATCTGGAGGCGGCATCCCGGACAGCCGGTGGCCACCAGGTCGGCCCGGGTTTCCAGGATGGCCTGGATCTTGTTTGCAGTGATGCCGGCCGCCACTTCAGGATGCTCTACTTGAAAGGTCCCGCCGCCGCCGCAGCAGAGGTCGGCCCCCTCCATCTCCACGAACTCCAGACCGGGTATGCCCTTCAACAGGCTTCGAGGCTCTTCCTTGACCTTCTGGGTCCGCAGCAGGTGGCAGGGGTCATGATAGGTCACCCGGCTCTCCACCGGGCGAAGGTTTTTTCCCAGGTCGAAGCGGGAAAGGTATTGGGAAATATCCAGGACCTTTTGGCCCAACCGGCGGGCGGCTTCGGCTGCCTTCCCCTCCCCCATTTCCTCCAGGACACGGGGATATTCCTCCTTCAGGGCCGCACCGCAGGTGGCGCAATCCACAATGACCGCGTCCACTGTCGTCGGGTCGAAGACTTGCAGGTTTCGCCGGATATTTTTCAAGGCTGCTTTGCGGGCACCGGCCAGACAGATCGGAAAACCGCAGCACATCTGGCCTCTGGGGATGATCACCTCAACCCCCAGTCGGCTCAGGATAGCGATCACCGATCGGCCGACATTTTCAGACAGGTAATTGGTGGCACAGCCCACAAAATAGAGGACCCGGCCGACCCGGGCGCCATCCGGACGGACCACCTCCGGATACTGACTGATCAGAGGTCTGGCGTTCAATCGGGGGAGTTTGGAGAAAGGAATGGTTCCAACCCGGCCCTGGCTGGGCAAAAGGAAGCGGAGGGGGTTTTCCAGGGTCCTCCCCCAAAACATACAGAAAGGCAGCAAGCGGCTGCCTGACAGAAGATTAAAGAGGGTCCGCTTTTCCCAGGGCAGGCTGAACCGGGAGAGCAATTCCGCCCGCATGGCTTTCATGAGACGGTCCAATTGGACGCCGCTTGGGCAGGTTACCGTGCAGGTCTCGCAGAGCAGACAGGTCCCCAGAAGACGGGCAAAGTTGGCCGAAGGTTCCAATTTTCCTTCCAGGACCTTTTTAATAAGCTGGATCTTGCCCCGGGGGGAAGCCCCTTCAAAAAAAAGTTGTTTATATACCGGACAGGTGCTCATGCACAATCCGCAGCGGATGCAGTTATGGACCTGTTCTTTCAATTCTTCGGGGATCATAATATTTAAAAAATTGCTCAAAGCTCAAAGCTCAAAGCTCAAAGTAAAACCTATTTCCATCTGTGTGTTTCCGTGTGCGTCCGTGGCTAATTGTTTCCTTGAGTCTTTTCCAGAAAACTGCCCGGATTCAAAATGCCCTGGGGATCGAAGGTCCGTTTAATGGCCCGCATGATCCGGAGACTGGTGGGGCTGAGCTGTTTGGGCAGGTATTTGGCCTTGGTGATGCCTATCCCATGCTCGCCGGAAAGGGTGCCCCCTACGGACAGGGCGTAATCCACGATTTCATCCATGCTCTTTTCCACCCGCTCCAGTTCCTCCCGGTTCCGCTGATCGAAGAGCATCAAAGGATGTAAATTGCCATCCCCGGCATGGGCCAGAACCGCCACCTGAACCTGGTTGCGCGCACAAATTTCTTTGACCTTTTTGATGGTCGCAGTCAAGACACTTACGGGTACAGTGGCATCTTCGATCAGACAGGAGGGGCGCAACCGGGCCACGGCCCCGAAGGCCGAGCGGCGGGCCACCCAGAGCTGCTCGTTTTCCTTTTCAGAAGAGGAGACCCGCACCTCCCGGGCTCCCTGGCTCTTACAGAACTCGGCCACCAGGGCGGCCTGTCTCTCCACGGTTTCCGGATCGCCGTCCACATCGATCAACAAGATGGCCTCGGCATCCAGGGGCAGCCCCAGATGGGCCGATTCCTCCAGGGCCTTGATGACCATCCGATCCATCAGTTCCAGGGTCGCCGGGATGATCCCGGCTTCGATGATCCTGGAAACGGTGTCCCCGGCCCTATCGATGCTGTCGTATACCGCTTGCAGGGTCCGCTTGGCTTTTGGCCTGGGAAGGAGGCGGACAGTTATCCGGGTTACCAGGGCCAGGGTCCCTTCGGAACCGCAAATCAGGCGGGTCAGATCATAGCCGGTGACATCCTTGGCCGTCACGGTTCCGGTCGTCATGACTTCGCCGCTGGGCAGGACCATCTCCAGACCCAAAAGATAGTCCCGGGTGACCCCGTACTTGACCCCCCGCATCCCCCCGGCGTTCATGGCCACGGCCCCACCCATGGTGGCCACGGCGGCGCTGCCCGGATCCGGGGGATAAAAAAGGCCCACCCCTTCCACGGCCTTCTGAAGATCGGCGATAACCACCCCCGGCTCAACCACGGCGTAGCGGTTGGCCCTGTTAATCTCCAGGATGCGGTTCATCATGGAGAAACAGATAACGATTCCCCCCTGCTTGGCCAAAGACTCGGCACCGAGGCCCGAGCCGGCTCCCCTGGGGGTGACGAAGACCTGGTGGGCCAAGGCCGTCTTCATAATGTCGGCCGTTTCCCGGGTCGATTTAGGAAAGATCACCACATCCGGGAGGTATTCATAAATACAGGCATCATAGCCGTAGGTCAGCAAATCTTCTTTGGAGGTCTTACAGCGCTCCCGGCCCACAATGGCGCTAAGGGCCTCCAGGACTTCCGGTTTTAACATAGGTTTTCCTTAGTTCGAAAATTGAAAAATTCAGGCTATAGGCACGAGGCTATAGGCTAAAGGCGAATAAAAACCCATAAACCCGTTTAACCTTGCCCATCGCCCATAGGGCGGGTATAAAACCCGCCATTACGATGGCGGTATTTTCATGCTTCGTGGTGACCCAATGGTCCTGAAGGTTTAGTTCTAAAATAGGGTTGCGGGTTCAAACCCACCTTACTTCGACATTCATTATTCGATATTCGATATTCGCATTTTCATGCATCGAGGACGCCCCATGGGGCAAAAGATTTTTCATCCCCAACCCCATCCCTGATCCCCGATCCCCGATCCCCGATTCATCTGTAAATCAACGACGGAAACCAGAGCGTCAGCGGCGGCCAGTAGCAAGCGATCAGGAGCGCAGCCAGGGCCACGAAAACAAAGGGCATCACCGCCCGGCCTACCTGCCCCAGCGGTAGCCCGGAGATCCCGCAGGCCACGAACAGGCAGATGCCCACCGGGGGGGTCAACATGCCGATGGCCAGGTTGACCACCATGAGCACCCCGAACTGGATGGGGTCCACCCCCATCTGGGGGGTAATGATCGCCAGGACCGGTACCAGCAGGATCAGGGCGGCCTTCGTCGCCATCACGCAGCCCTCGATCAAGAGGCCTGTCATGACCAGCAGCAGCAGGCCCCAAGGGGGGAGCGCCAGGGACTGGATGGCATTTTGCAACAGCATCGGGGTCTGCTTCATGGCCAAAAGCCAGGTAAACATCTTGGCCATGGCGATGATGAAGAGGATGGTGGCGGCCACGATCTGGGAGCGGATGATGAGGGCCGGCATGTCCTTCCATTTGATCCGGTGGTTGACGGCCATGGCCACAAACAAG
>JACRBX010000014.1 GCA_016219225.1 Deltaproteobacteria bacterium | reverse complement strand
TTTAACCTTGTGCCTTTTGCCTTGTACCTTGAACCTATCTTCTCGGTAGCATTCCGGGAGGAATGTGAAATCCTCCGTTGTTATCACCTCCCCTGGTTATGAATTTAGGCTTGATGATGTTGATGACCGCCGGAAGGACCAGAACGCCGACCACCATATTGACCATCATGAGAATACCAAGCAATATTCCCATCTCAGCCTGAAACCGAAGCGGAGAAAAATACCAGAAGATCACTCCGGCGGTCATCATGGTGGCGGTGAAGAAGACCGCCCGGCCTGAGGTGATGATACCGGCCTGGACCGCCTTAGCCAGGTCTTTCTCTTCTTTATAGACCTCGATGATCCGGCTGACGATGTACAGCCCGTAGTCCACCCCCAGGCCGATGCCCAGGGAGACCACCGGGAAGGTATTGATGTTGAGGCCGATGTTCTTGAAGACCATATAAGTGAAAGCCAGGAAGTTGGCTAAGATAAGGGACATGATAAAGATCACCCCGGCCAGAATGGAGCGATAGGTTACTGCACAGAGGATGAAGATAATACCCAGCACGATAAAAAGAATCTGATCGTTTTTGGTCTGGATCACCTCGTTGGCCGCCGCCAGGATCCCTCCAAGACCTCCCGCCGGTTTCGGGATAGCATTTTCCATGAGCTTGGGATTGTTTTTTATAAAATTTTTAACCCGATTGATGACATCTTCCAGGACCGGGCCTTCATGGTTTTTTAGATAGAGTTTGATATTGGTGCTGGTTATATTGTAGTCGATCCAAGTGTCCATCTCGCCCGGGGCGGCACCGACTCCAATCAGGCCGATGCAATTCCCAATGGCCTGCTGGGAATGGGGTATCGACTCCATCTTAGGATCATTCCCATAAGCCAGCATGTTGGCCCCTTTGATTAAATCGGCTATGGAGATGGCGAAGCCCACATTGGGGTCGGCCATCATATATTGACTGAGCTCTTCCATCCCATTGATCACGTCCGGGTAGGTCACGGATTGCGGTCTTTTTCCTTCCACCGCCACCCACATCTGATCCACCCCGGGAAACTTTTTGTTGATTTCAGTGATATCCTGATTGAACCTCGAATGGGGCCAGAGGATGGGGGAGCCTGGATTGGCATCGCCGTATTTAAGGTGCGTGGAGGAAATGATAGCCACTATGAGGATGAGGACACTTACACCTACAGTGGCGTATCGGCCCGCTCCGAAAGTCCAGCCGGACATTTTGGTCAGTATTTTCCTAAGCAGGTGCTCGGTAAGATATTCGATTCTGTAGGATAGGGTTCGGTCCAGAATCGAGGGCCGGGAGGTCACCTTTTCCGATAGCTTTTCCATTTTAAAGGCATCGACCGGAAGCATATTGGATTGAACCGGCACCCGGATGGCCTTAAACAGGGCGAACAACGCCGGATAAAGAAAAAAGATGGTGAAGATCATGCCCCCGGACCAGAAAAAGCCTAAATAGGCCAGGTTTCGGAGTGTGGGGATGGGCGTCAGGCAGATCACCAGCAAAGCCAACGTGTCGGCAAGAATACCAATCAGCCCGGGAGGGAAGAGGCCTGTACCGGTGATCAAGGCCGCTTCCTGGGTGTCACCTGATTTCTGATACTCCTCGGTGAACCGCTCCACCCATTGAACTCCATGACTCATGGCCCGGGCCGATAAAAGGAACGGTATAACGATGATCAGCGGATCAAAGTGAAATTCTAGGATGGCCGCAAAGCCCAGGCCCCAGATGGAGGTCATGACGGCGCTGATGAAAGGCCAGAACCATAGGCCCCCACGGCTCATATAGGCGAAGAGCATCAGAAGGATCACCACGGAAGTGACGGCCAGGATGAGGGCCATGTTGGGCAGGTAATGATAGATCCAGCCGTAAAGCAGGGGGGTGCCGGTCAGGTAGATCTTATGATTGGTGTCTGATTCCTTTCTCTCGATCTCCATGAATTTGTTGAAGAGCACCTTGAAGTCGATCTTGCCTTCGACGAAGTTGGCATCCAGCCGAAGGGCCTTCTGATCCCGGGAAACCCAGATGCCGTTCACATTCCCCGCGGTAAAGACCTTTTTCTTCAGCTCCTCCATGGCGGCCTGATCTTTGGGCACTTCTTTCATGACCGGATAAGAGGAAAACCCCCCGGCTGTCTCTTTCAGGATCGTCACCTTCTGGGAGGCTATCGAGTAAATACCGAAGTGGTCCACCCCCGGTATGAGGTCGACCGCGTCGGTAATGCGGGACATCTTGGCCAGGGTCTCCGTGTTGAAGACATCCCCTTTCTTGACCTCTAAAACCAACGTGGCTTGATAGGACCCACCGAAATACCTGGCATATTTCTGATGCACCTGGACGTAAGGATGGTCCTTGGGAAAGAGGTCCAAAAATTGGGTGAACATCTGGATGCGGAAAATCTGGCTCAGAAAAAAGAGGGTGATGACCGCCATGGCGATCACCACCTTTTTTTTGTGGTTAATGAGAAAGCTGACCAGTGCCTTATACATGACTTACTCCTTTTTTCCGACGCCCATAAAGGGAGACAGGCCGAGTCGGGTCCAGGTTTGGCCGTTATCCCTGGAGGCCAGGATTTTCCCTTCATTGCCCACCAGAAACCCGACCCCGTCGGTAAAGGCCAGGCCTGAAAGCCAGGAATAGTGGCCGGGGATACTCGGGGCCGTCCAGGTCCGGCCCTGATCGGCGGATTGAAGCACCGCCCCCCTTAAACCGACGGCCAAAAGCCTGGAACCGAAGAATCGAACCTTAAGCAGGGTATCTTCCGTATTGCTCTTGACCGGTTTCCATCTCCGGCCGCCATCCGAAGTAACCAGGATCTTTCCGGCCGTACCCACGGCCACGCCCTGCCTATCATCATGAAAGGCGATGCCGAAGAGTTTGCCCAATTCACCGCCCCGTTGTTTCTGAAAGGTCTTCCCACCATCTATCGTATGGAGGATGGTTTCAAATTCACCGCTGATCCAGCCTTCCCGTGAGTTCAGGAATACCAGGTCATTTAAAATCACATCTTCCTGGAAAGGCTGCTTTTCCCAGGTGCCGCCGCCGTCCGCCGTATGAAGTATTGTCCCGAAGGTACCCACTGCAAATCCCTCCTTGTCAGTGAGGAATTGAACTTTGAGCAGTTTCTGGTCGATCACGGGGCTTTTTTGTTTCGCCCAATTAAGGCCCCCGTTCTGGGTATGGAGAATGGTCCCCTGATCGCCCACGATCCAGCCTTCTTTATCGTTTACAAAAGATACACTCGTTAAAGACTGGGTCGTACCGGCCTGTTGTCGGGACCACATCTTGCCCCCGTCCGATGAATGGGTAACGGTCCCAAAGTAGCCCACAGACCAGATATGCTCCTTATCGGGCACGGCTACGTCATAGAATTTGTCGCCGAAGGTGATGGGTGGGACACTGCCCATAACCCGCGCCGGTACGGCATTAAGCTTCTGGTTCTGGTTGCATCCGGCTGTCCAGGAAAAACAGACTAATAAAGCAATCGGTGCCAGTAACCGTTTTAGGCTATACATCATCACGACCAGGCCTTTCTTGCCTAAGTTCCAGGCGAATTTTGAAGAGGAGAAAATCATTTATCGAGTGGTTCGCCCTTACAAAGGACGCCCGTTTTTCTATACCGATAATGGCGATTTTCCCTTTGCGTATGTATTTTCTTCCTTATCTGTTCGGGCTGAGGTATTAAAATTTTTTATAATACAGTACCGTTCTGTTCTTTAGTTTATATTTCTATTTTTTTAACTTGTCAAGAAAAATTTTTCCAGTAATATAAAAAAGGTAAAGTTAGATTAAGCCATGAAATGACAGATAAAATTAAAAAACCAGGAGAATTTGAAGGCTGTAAACCGGAATGGTTAAAATACGATTTACCTTGATTAAACACCCCTTCGGCCTTATAAAGGATTGTAAGGAAAGAAAGGATTAGAACCTATGAACAAACTCCCGAAACATATGAAAATATCAGAGCTCAGCGCCTATGCCGGGACATCAATTACCGCCATCCGATTTTATTTACGGGAAGGATTACTGCCCAAGCCGCTGAAAACGAGCAAGACCATGGCCTATTATACAGAAGACCACCTCAATGCCCTCCTGGAGGTCCAGAAATTGAAAGAAGAGGGGCTACCCCTCGAAGCCATAAAGGAGATTGTCAGGGAAAAGGGGACTAATATACAACCGGTAGAGGAAAATATCACCATCAATACCGCCAAAAAGGAACAAATCATAAAGACTTCGGTTAAGCTCTTCCGGGAAAAAGGCTATGGGGGGACAAAAATTTCTGATATACCGGCCCGGGCCGGTATCAGTAAGGGGACCTTTTATCAATATTTTCGAAATAAGGAGGACCTCTTCATTGAATGCGCCGACAGTATATTTCGAGAGATCGGCGAAAATATACCCGAAATCCAAGAGGAAACCGACCCCATCAAAAAACTCCAGATGCGCGGTAAATTCTTTGGGCAACACCAACAGCATGTGTTGGAGATGCTCAATCTCATCCGCGGTGCTGCCGTCCGGGGAGACAAACATGTAAAAGAAAAACTGGATGAGGTCATAAGGAACCTTACTGAGCCCCTTCGGGAAGACCTGGAAAAAGCTATGCAACAAGGGCAGATTCGAACAATGGACAGTCGTTTTTTGGCCTATATGATAATGGGTTCAGCGGAATATTTTTTATACTACTCTGAAGAGAATAAAGCGGAAGTTGGCGAAATCATGCGTAAAGCCTGGGACATGAATTTAAACGGTTTTTTAAAGGATAGGACGAGGAAATGAAGGAACATAAAAATCTGATGAAAATATCCGAACTTTCTGCGGCCGCCGACCTGCCCGCCTCCACCATAATGTACTATATCGTCGAGGGCCTGTTGCCGGCACCGATAAAAACGGGAAAGACCAGGGCTTACTATTCGAAGGCGCACCTTAAGGCCATACTGCTGATCAAAAAAAAACAATTTAAGGAGCACAAATCTCTGAAGGTGATCAAAGAGGAGATCAAGAGGAAAATGTATTTCTCTGAAGATCCCAGGGAAGATATCAGCACCTACGACAGGCATCAGGAAATCATTTCGTCTGCCATCGAACTTTTTCTCCAAAAAGGCTATGCGAATACAAGCATAGCCGATATCGCCCACCAGGCCCGCATGAGCAAAGAGACCTTTTATCTCCATTTTAAGAACAAAGAAGAACTGTTCATGGAGTGTGCGGACCGCATCTTTCATGATATGTACAATAACGTCTGGCAAGAAATTAAGGATGAGGAAGACAGACTCCGACGGATTGAAAAACTGGGAAAGGGTTTCTATACCTCTTATCCGAAATGGATTGAAATGATGAATTTGGTCAGAGGACTTGCCGTCGGCGAAAACCAGGCCTTCAAAGACAAATTTAAAGCCCTCCTCCGGCAGATGATCCACCCAATGGTCCGGGAAATCGAGTATCTGCAGAAACAAGGTCGTTTTCGCCGTGACATCGATCCCCAACTGGCCGGATATTATCTGATGGGGATCGGAGAATATGGGGCTTATTTAGCCAACCAGGGAACCGCCCCCGCTGAACCTGATAAAATCCGAGAAATGGCGAATGATTTCATTTTATACGGTCTTCTGAAATAACCCTTAATCCGGGGACTTGAATATCTTAAAAAAGAGGGCCGCGTTCGGAAGGAAATCGACAGTTCGGGGGCCGGATATTTTCTCATGGGTATGGGGCAGTACAATGCCTCATTGATCACCCAAGGGGCCTACTCTACAGAGGAGGTCAATGAAACCATTCTCAGCATCATTGAAAACGGTCTCTTGCAATAATCATCCTCCTTTGCCTCTCCCGGAATTTTTTGACCGGGATATCGAAGCGCCCTTGTCTTTTAGAAAAATCATTGCCTTGATCGGGGTGAGACGAAGCGGTAAAACCTCCTTTCTGTTCACTGTCATAACCGCCATCCCCATTTCTTTCTGGTTATTAACCAACGACCTTTGAAAATAAGCCAATAAATGAGCGGGCAATTTTTGTTTGTGTCCCCGGAAGAGATCATCCTCCATAGACTCGGACTGAAGGAGGCCGGGGTTTGGTCAACTTCGGCTGCAGCTCATGCAGAGCCTGGGCCCTCCCCCGCCTGTTCATCAGACATACTTTGCTCAAAAATCCCGGGCTTTCTTAACCACCAGGCCACAACGAACCCTATGACCGCGACGATCGTGACGATCAGGATCGAGGCGTGGTAGGTTCCGGTTTTGGTAAGGGCGGATGAACCGAATCCTATGCCCACGACACCACCGATCAGACCGAGGCCCATCGACATGCCGCCCACTCTACCGGTAATATGCTCCGGATAATTTTTGGCAATAAATCCCATTATCGTGGGAATACCCTGGCCCATGAAGAAGGCCGTTATAGCCATAATAACCAGCAGCAACGGATTAGGCCCTGACCCGGTCACGCCCGAGAACTTGACGAAGAAGTAGATTCCACTGAGAATAAAGGCAAACATAACCTGCAGCCTGGTGCTTCGGCGGTATACATAGCGATTCAACCAACCGCTGACGAGTGAACCAATCATATACATGGCCAGAAACATCATCATCAATTGGCCGGCAACCGTGATTCCAAAACCCACACCTACCGGGGCCGCTAGCGCAAAATAGCCCGGAGTCAGGTCATTGACTGCCTGGGTCAACCAGTTAAACAAAAAAACATAGGCCACCATGAGGTATATGACGGGATCCTTTAGCGCCAGTTTGAAATCCCGGTCGCCCGCCTGTCGATCCTCATGCTCTTCCAATATCACCTCCGGGGCCTTAGGTCCAAAGACCATCACTAATGATAAAATCAAAAAGATACCGGCCGGAACGGCCATATAAACCATCGTCATGGGCCAGCTTTCAGTTGAGGTATAAACTGCGGGGGCCAAGCCGAAGCCTATTAATACTCCCAACGCAAAAGCCATTCCCTGAAAACCGGTGATAATCGGGCGCTGCTCGGATGGGAACCATTCCGCTGTCAGGCGGGATATAGTCGTGAGAATCGGTCCGGTAGCGGCCCCTCCGATCAGCCTGAGCAGAATTATTGCACCCAGATTCTTGCCGGCAAATGGAATAAAAACCGCTGACACGATCAAAAAGATGGAACAAACAAAATAGACTTTTGCCACACCTACTTTGTCAACAATGGCTCCGCCGGCTATGCCTCCCAGGCAGACCGTCACGGTCCATAAACCCATTACCGTAAATGTTACCATTCCCAACTCACGGCCAAGATATTTCGCTACCTCGCCGATTAGTGGCGCAGGTGCAATCATGATTATCGATTGTGCAACAACTCCTACTACCATGGTGATCAGGGCAAACCAACGAAATCTTGGATACTGAATAGTGCTGTTCATTCTCTGACTCCCTTTTTACAGTTCTCCGGTAAAGGATTTTGCCAATGGGTCAAGCCGATGGCTGACGACCCTATAGGTCTGCGAAGTGCTTCCTCACTTCCCGCCTCAATATCTTCCCCACGGGAGTTTTAGGCAATTCATCCCAGAAGACGATATTTTTCGGGCATTTGTATCCTGCCAGCCTGGTCTTGCAATGATGGATCAATTCTGCTTCGGTAGCCGTCAGGCCGGTCTTCAAAACAACCACCGCCTGTACCTTCTCTCCCCAGCGCTCATCGGGGGCGGCGACCACGGCGCATTCCCTGACGGCCGGATGCTCGTAAAGGGCGTCTTCGGTCTCCTTGGGGTAGACGTTTTCCCCTCCGGTGATAATCATGTCGGCTTTCCGGTCCAACAAATAGATGTAACCGTCCCCATCGATGGTTCCCACGTCCCCCGTATGGAGCCAGCCGCCGCGTAGGGCTGAATCAGTCATCTCGGGGTTTTTCCAGTAACCCATCATCACATTTTTACCCCGTACGACCACCTCTCCCGGTTCGCCGGGTTGTAACGGCCGATCCTCCTCATCCACAATCCGGGCTTCCACCGGGAGACCGACTTTGCCCACACTGGAAAGGAGCTTCACCCCCGGACCATCGACCCAATGATCTTCCTTGAACAGGACGGAAACAATGGGAGCGGCTTCCGTCAATCCATATCCCTGGGTAAAAATGCTGCCAAACCTGGCGATCCCTTTTTTCAATACTTCTATGGCTATCGGGCTCCCCGCATAGCCTATGAGACGCAGACTGGACAGGTCGAATTCATCGATCCGGGGATCATCAATGAGCCAGTTCAAAAGCGTGGGCACCATATTAATATGGGTGCATCTCTCCTGGTGAATCGACCTCAGGATCTCCCCGATGTCCGGTCGACGGAGGATGACCGACTTCCCGCCAACCATGAGCAAACTGAGGACAGGCCACAAGGCAATATGGAACAAGGGAAGCATAAAACAGGTGGAATCGTTCCTCGTGAAGGAAAAACCGATGATCATCCCGTACATGGACGTCATGATGTTCCGGTGCGAAAGCATGACCCCCTTGGGAAGGCCTGTAGTTCCTCCGGTGTACATGAGGATGGCCAGATCATTTTCATCCACCTCCACCATCGGCTCTTCTTCCGAGGCATTCCGGAGAAGGTCCTCATAATACATGAATCCATTATTTATTTTATCTAGGGATATCCACTGCCTGATATTTTTCAGGTTCTGCTTAAACCCGAGGGACCGTTCTTCATATCCGTCCCCGGCAAAATAGATGGTGGCCTCACAATTATTGCCGATATAATCAATCTCTTTGTCAGACAGCCTGAAATTGAGAGGCGTAACGCTCGCCCCAAGCTTGGCCGCGGCAAAGTAAATCTCCATATATTTATGGGTATTCTCGGCCAATACGGTAACGCGGCCGCCTTTTTTAAGTCCAAGGTCCATCAGGGCATTGGCCAGACGGTTGACCCGGTCGTCCAATTCCTTAAAGGTAAGATTGATGCCTTCAAATACCAGGGCCACCTTATCCCGATACAGGGCACTTCCTTTCCGTGGTATATCTCCCAAAGTGTACATATCAAATCCTTATACCCGCTTAATGCGGACAATAACGAAGCATGAAAATGTCTTTCGCCGATCCCCGGCCCCCGGCCCCTGACCCCTGAATGCTATTTTCGAACTAAACCTGATCACAAGGCCACCCTTCTTCGGCTGATATCGATGCCCAAAAGACCGGCCAGGTTTTCCCCGAAGATCTTCCTTTTGTCTTCATCGGTTACCTCAGGATATCCGTACTGCTCTTGAAGGTCCTGGGGCATCTGAAAGTCCCGGAACCCCCGAACCGAACAGGCCATTTGTATATGCAGGGCCGGATCATCACTGCCCCAAATGATTTTATCGGGACCGACCCAGCGCAGGGCTTCACCGAGCATCTTGGCAAACTTGCGCGGGGAGGATAAGGCCCAGGTGACCACAAGGCTGATGCAGACATAAACATTCTTGTGGGCCATGGCTACCATATTGAGATCATCACACTGAGGATACCCCATGTGGAAGGCCACTATTTTCAGCCGCGGAAAGTCGCGAGCGACATCGTCCAGATACATAGGGAGACCATTACTGAATTTCCCAGGCGCGCACCAGCCGAATCCCGTATGGATATCGAGCACAATGTCCAACTCCTCTGCCTTACGGTAGAAGGGCCAGAGATCGGGATCGTTTATGCAGGTGTCTTCAGGAGGGTAGAATTTGAAAATCTTGGCCCCTTTCTCCTTGACCCAGTATTCGAGCTCCCAGATGGTGTTCTTGACGCCTTTGAATTTGATCGGGGAGAGGTTCGGCTGGTACATGAAACGGTCCGGGTTGGCCTCGACCACTTTCGCCATTTCTCCGTTACTGCAGAACCTTCCGGTATATCCGGTTGTGTCCATCATTGACTCGGGCAGCAGACAGGCGATATCGACACCATACTTATCCATCGCTTTAAGAAGCGAGGCCGGATCGGCATCTTTTTGCAGTTCCTGCGTTTCAACGCTCTCCAGGAATGACTTCGGTAGTCCGAGCATCATGGGCCGTTTGATAGCCGCAATTGAATTCCACCACAAATGGACACCCGGGAAGTATTCAAAAGGCGCACTTTCGCCGACCAGATGGGCTTCAGGATCGATCTTAAAGTAATCATCTTTCTTGATGTCTATTGGCATTCGACGCTCCTTTATGTTGTGTGTTGGCCGGGACAGCCCGAGGCCATAGGCCGGAACTGTCCCGTATGTTAAGAGAGGCGTTTATGTTCTCCGCACCTCCCGGATTAAGGGGGAACAGTCCCATTGGTCTGCCTCATCACTGCTATTCCTCTTCCTTCGACCACCGCGCGCCGGGACCACGGAACCCCCTCCAGTTTTTTTCCATCAAAGGGAACTCTTTCTTCCACCAGGGTTTATCCAGTGCCGGCATAGGCGCATTCTGCATGCCCTTCATAAGGATCGATTCATGTTTCTGCCGTGCTCCGAAGCCATAGTCGGGATTGGCATATTCCCTTCCAAGCCAGGGATTTTGCGGACATTCCGGGGTGATCCCGGAAAGACAACGCATGAGGCAGATGTTACACCTTTTACAGCGGATGATCTCATCCTGTCGACCCTCCATGACCTTGTTGGCATATTCGGGGTCGACAAATAGCTGCCGTGCCAATGCAGAGACATCAAATTTACCGGCGCCGATATCCGCGTCGGCCTTTATAGGATCATGCTGTGAAGCCACGATAACGGGGATTTTTAAGGCCTTTTTAAAATCCGCCCCGGCGTCTGGGATGTGTTCGGCCACCTCTTTTGTCCCTACAAGGTGGCTTGTCTCTTCGTAACCTCCTCCATCGGATAGGCTGATGAAGTCAGCCCCCCTGGCCTCCAGGTCCCTGGCCAGATCGATCATTTCCTCACGGGTCAATCCCCCCTCCTGATGTTCCTCGGCGCTGATTCGGACACCCACGGCAACTCCCGGACAGGCGTAACGAACTTGGTCCATGGTATCGTTGATGAGGCGTTTACGGTTTCTCCATTCCCCGCCGTACATATCGGTCCGTTTGTTCGAGAGCGGTGAGAGGAATTCATGCTCGAGATAGCCATGGGGACCATGAATTTCGATCATATCGAAACCGGCCGTCACGGCAAGCTGGCAACTGGCCGCATATTCCTTCTGTTCGGATTGAATCTCGGAAATGCTCATTTCTCTGGTCTGCTGTCCGATAAGGAATTGACGGGCCTTCTCGCTTTTCCGGAAAATAGGGCCGATTCCGGAGGTAAAGCTCTCGACCGCAGCCTCATAGGGAAGACCGGCAGTGGGAGCGGGGGCGAGTTCATGTTCGTCATAAGAGTGTCCCTGACGGCCGAAGCCCATGCTCATCTGGGCACTGGCCAAACCACCAAAATAGTGGATATGTGTGGTCAGCATCCCAAGGCCCTGAAGATGACCGGCGTTGAAACAGTACATGTTACGGCCCCAGACAAACCTCGAACCCAGCCTGGTACCCATGATCGCACCGGTCGTAACCAGAGCGGTTCCACCTTTGGCCCGTGTGCCGTAATAACATACTTCCTGATAGGTGCACTCACCATTGGCGCCGGCCATAGTCTCGTTCATAGGGGCCAGGGCAATCCGATTCCTCAATTCGAAGGGACCTATTTTGAGCGGCGCTGTTAAGTTTTTTAAGACCTCTTTCTTGCTCTCTTTTTCTTCCATTGGACACTCCTCCTGACTTTTATTTTTTGCTTTCCACGATCAATAAGACCTTGGAAGGCCATAGTTCTCGGCAATAAAATTGCGCACCATTTCATTGGAGATGGGCGAAAAGGTGCATTGACGGGAATCCCTGAAATAGCGCTGCATATCATATTCGATGGTGACCCCGTATCCGGCCAGGATATCCAGGCCCCGGGTGGCCGCCTTAAAGGCCATTTCGGAGCTGACCAGCTTAGCCATGGCGGCTTCCAGGTGACAGGGGTGTCCGGCCTCAAGCAGCCAGGTGGCCTTGTAGGTAATCAGTTTAGCGAATTCCAGATCCATAACCGTATCGGCTATTTTATGCTGAATAGCCTGATATTGTCCGATCGGCCGGCTGAAGGCTTCCCGGGTCCTGGCATATTCGACCATATCTTCCAGGGCCGCCTGGCCGATGCCATTGGTCAGGGCCGCCACCATGATTCTTTCGTGGTTAAGCGTCTTTAAAAGCTCATACCAGCCGTTATTTAGTTTGCCCAGCATGAAGGCAGCGGGGACCCTCGCCTCGTCGAAAAAAATTTCGCAGGCCGAGGCCCCTTTAATGGTGAATTTTTTAAGGGGGACGATCTTTATTCCCGGATTATCACGTACCGGAATCAGGAAGAGGGAAAGGGCGTTTGTTTTTTTAGTCGTTTCCCTGTCCGTTTTTACGAGAGTTAATAGGTAATCAGCCTTGTGAGCATTAGTGATGAATACCTTCTGGCCGCTAACGACGAAAGAGTCCCCCTCCTGCCGGGCAAAGGTCCTCAAGGCCCCGAGGATATCCGTACCCCCTCCCGGTTCAGTCACCGCCATGGCGAACCGGATCTCGGCCTCGGCGATCTTGGGAAGGAAGAATCGTTTCTGCTCCTCCGAGCCGCTGAAAAGGATGGCCCTGGCCCCGAAACCGGTGGTGGCTCCGAAGGACATGGCCACAGCCGCCGAGCCCCGGGCAAATTCCTCATTGATGATCACGTCATCCATGAAGGTTCCACCCACACCGCCGTATTCCTCCGGCACGGCCATTTCAAAAACCCCGAGGTCTTTAATTTTCTTCCACATGGCCTCATCGATAAACATCTTCTCCGGGTCTTCATCCAGGTCCCGGGCATAGGGTCCTTTGATTTCCTTATTGACAAATTTCCTTATATTGTCCCTGAGCATCTTCTGCTCTTCCGTGAATCCGAAATCCATGGTCTTTTCTCCGTTCCTCTGTCAAAAAAATATGCCCTATAGGTCCAATAAGACCTATTTAAACTTCGGCGGCCTCTTCTCTAAAAATGCCCTTACCCCCTCCTGAAAACCTTCTCCTTCCGAAGCTAAGCTGGCCGCCCCCCGCTCAATGAATAGGGCAGCATCCATGCCCGATACCTCCAATCCGTAGGTCAAGGCCTTTTTGGCCAGTCTTAAGGTATAGGAAGACTTACCGGCAATCTTCTTCGCTATTTCAAGGGCCGTTTCATAAGCCTGGCCTCGGGGTGCAACCTTATTGACCAGGCCCAGCTTTTCCGCTTCCAGGGCCTCGATGCGGGTCCCGGTATAAATCATCTCTTTGGCCTTTCTGGCCGGGATGGCCCGTAACAGACGGGTCGTCCCGCCCCATCCGGGAATCAGGCCGATGTCGATTTCAGCCAACCCGAAGGTGGCATTCTCCGAGGCAATGATGAAATCACAAGCCATCGCCAGTTCCAGGCCGCCAGCCAGGCAATGACCGTTCACCGCGGCGATGATCGGTTTTTCTATCCGCTCCATCATCAGCCGGGTGATCTCATCACCGGTAATGAGCCAGTCGTACCGGGCCATGGAATCTTTGGCCAGTTTTTCAAAAAACATGGCAATATCCCCGCCGGCGCAGAATATTTTTTCTCCCGCCCCGGTTAATATCCCCACCTTGGTCTCTTTATCCTCTTTAAAGTCACGGAGGGCATCAAGCAATTCTGCGGCCATCTCCTGATTGATGGCGTTCCGGACCTCCGGTCGATTAAGGGTTATGGTAGCCACCCGATCTTTCGTTTCATAGAGGATGGTCTCATAGACCTTTTTTCCCATCTTCTCTCTTTCCATTTATGGTTGATGATTTTTGATTCAAAATATCTTTCAATCGACAATCGTCAATCCTTTCTTGATCGGCTTTCTTCTAATATGGCCGATATATGGGTAACCTGTCGCAAAAAAATTTCATAACGACCGAACTCCGTTTCTGCGGACAGGCGGGTATTGCCGTCAACCATCAAGATGATGGACTTATCATTCTTCGTCTTCACTATGACTGATGAAGCATCACCGGCAGTCTTTATGGACATAGAGGCAATATTCCTTAAGGAAACCTGGAGTTCCCCTTTCCCAAAATCACCGGTAAGATAGCTTTTCCCATTAAAGCTGAGGTTGTAGATACGCAGATTTTTATTACCGGAATCGCGTAAATCCCAATAGAGAGAACCCGCTTCTTCCGGTTTCACCGTTTCAGAGGAGCCGATACCATTGATGGTCATGTCCCAGGTAATCTCTGCCAGTTTTTCGGGTGAGTAACGTGGATCGATCTTGAGCATATTGCCCAGGCCTTCACCCAGTCCCAGCATAATGAAGGCCAAGACCTCTGCATCGATTTCCTTCACCCAGCCATGCTTGATCGCCCAGCGGAAATCCTTTGTCAAAGGACCCGCGAGCAACCGATAGGCATCACCGGCCTTTTTAGCCAACTCAGGATCTTTGCCTTCCAGGCTCTGGTTAACGAGGTTCAGGATGCCGCAGAAGGTCGGGTAGGCCTTGAGAAAGGCAACGAGCCTTTTCTGAAATCTGAGTTTGTAGTTGGTTTCTTCCCGGATATCGAGCCAGACCTCTTTGGGTATGACAACGGTGGTCAACCGGTCGATGCAATTGAGCAGCAACTCTTTCTTACCCTTAAAATAAAGATAGAGGGTCCCTTTCCCTATGCCGAGGGCATTGGTAATTTCCTCTATCTTGGTCTCGGCAATGCCGTTCTTGGAAAAATATTCTATGGCTTTATCAATGATCTCTTGTTTTTTGCTTAATGACCGGTCATTCATATCAGTAACCTCCCCCTCTGGTGATTTAGATCTATTCTTTTTATGATTGCATAATTCTGAGAGGTTTTCAATGAATGCCGAACGATTGTGATGGGAAAGCCCTGTTGATTGATTCGAATCGTCAACCGGCAGAATCGCTCGAAACCTTTTTTGAAAAACTGACTGACTGGTCATGGTTCAATATATAATTTACTTGTTTAACGATGTCAAGAAAAAAAATAAAATCCCTCAATCGGTCTCAGAATTATATATTTTCACGGTAATATATTGATATAATGCGTAAAGTTAAATATTATAAAAAAGTTCTTGACAGGCCTCCAAATTTTCGTATAGTCTGGCTTCAAACCTGACCGGTCAGTCATTTTACGAAAAATGCGCTTTAAAAGGCGACTCGAGTCAGGAAAGAACAGAGGAGGCCTAATTATGAATAAAGGCGACTTTGCAATTATAGGTACCGGTGAGGTGCCCCACGGCCTGTTTCCGGAGCGGAGCGAATTCGAGATTGCTTATACGGTAGCCAGAGCTGCGGTAAAAGATGCGGGAATCAACATGAAAGACGTCGGTTCGGTCTTGACTGCCGCGCACATCATGGGCACCGAGTACAATACGGAAATGTTCTTCGGCCATCTGCCGGAAGCAATAGGCGCAAAGAACAACAAGATATATGCGACTACAATCTCCGGAGGAGGCTCAACCAGTTCCATCCTGAAGACGGCCATGGGCGTGCTCGAGTCGGGTCACACGGATATGGTGCTTGTAGTGCACGCACAGCGCTTTTCCCAGTTCAGCTCCAATGAGCAAATTAAGTATTTTGCCCAGGCCGGCTCGAGCCTGGAATGGGAAGTTCCCTACGGTATGACCTATAACGGTCTGGCTGCCATGATGGCCAATGCCTATATGGAGCACTCCGGCACTACTATCGAACAGATTGCCGCCGTTTCCGTAGCCTGCCGCAAATGGGCCTGTCTTCAACCGAATGCGATGTTCAATAAGAAGGAATTAACCACTGAAGACGTACTGAAGAGCAAAATGGTTGCCGCCCCCCTCACCGCTTTTATGTGCAACGTGCTCTGTGACGGGGGAAGCGCCTTCGTCATGACCACCGCAGAGAAGGCTCGGCAGGTGGCCAGGAAGACCGGCGTCAAACCGGTCTATATCCTTGGCACAGGATCGCGTTATTCCCATAGGTTTATCACCAGTGCCGTCCCGGATTTTGCGGATATGGGGAAAATGATCAAGTTTTATAGGCATCCTGCCAACGAGGCCTATGAACAGGCCGGACTGGGGCCGAAAGACATGGATATTTTCGAAGCCTACGGGGCCTATCCCCATTTGGACCTCATCTGCCTGGAGGCTATGGGTATCGCCGAACAGGGCAAGGCTGGAGCGCTCGTCGCGGCCGGGGAGACAAGCCCTGGCGGTAAATACCCTGCCATAACTAATGGGGAGGCCCTGAGCTTTGGCCATACAGGGACCGGGGTTGGTTTTGCTTTGTTCGCCGAGTCTGTGCGCCAGTTGCAGGGGAAGGCCGGAAAAGCCCAGGTTCCGGATGCAAAGTTCCTTATATTTAATTGTGGCGGCGGGGCCTATTCCGATGTCCATTTTACAGTCCTCGGAAATGAAGTCCCTTAATTATAACATCGTGATGACCATGAATATAAATGAAGGAGCCAACAGATGGATGCCAAGACACTGAAAGAAAAATTTAAGGTTACCGATGAGGATCTAAGGAAACCGTTGCCGGTCGCCACAAAATGGTCCAAACCGTTCTGGGAAGGTGCAAAGGAGCACAAGCTCCTGCTCAAGACATGCCAGGATTGTGGTCATATCGATCACCCACCCTATCTTTACTGTACGGAATGTCAGAGTGACAACAGTGAATGGGTGCAGGCATCAGGCCGGGCAACGCTCTACGCCTTTGCCGTCAATGAGGTCGGGGTTCCTTTTCCATTTATGCCTGACCTGCCGTATGTAACGGCCTTAATAGATCTCAAGGAAGGTCCTCGGATGGTCTCCACCATCGTTGAATGTGATTTAAAAGATATAAAGAACGGTATGGAACTGGAGGTCGTTTTCGATGATGGTTCACCGGAATACAGCCTTCCGAAATGGAGACCGGTCAAAAAGTAGCTGGTTGAACATTGCTTAGCAAAGAAGCTTAAAGTTTCAAGTTGCAAGATGCAGGTTGCCAGTAAAAAAACCTTGAACTCTGTACCTTGCCCATCGTCTGAGTTTTCACTTTGAGCTTTGAGCTTTGAGCTTTTTTCTTGAACCCATTATCATGATTCGTTGCTCCCTTAGCGGTTTGAGTTTTTGATGAAGAAAAGGACCTATGCAATTCATAAGGCTTTTTGAACCGATAACAATCAATGGCATGACCATCTCGAACAGGATTGTCATGCCGGCCATGGCCTTGTTTTATACCAACGATTATACCTTCACCAGCCGCTACAAGGCCTTTTACCGGGAGAGGGCCAACGGCGGTGTAGGCCTCATGATTATGGGCCCCCTGGCCATCGATAGGGTCGGGAGCAATCCTTTTATGCCGGCCCTCTTCGACGATAATTACATCGATCCGATCCGGGATTTTGTCGGTGAGCTTCATCAAAATACCGGGGCCAGGATCGGGATACAACTGATACACCAGGGCCGGAACGCCTCTTCCAAATACACGGGAATAATCCCAATAGCCCCTTCAGCCCTGGCCAGTCCCCTGACCGGTGAAATCCCCAGGGAGATGACCGGGGAAGACATCGAGGAAGTTCAGGGGGCCTTTGCCAAAGCCGCACTGCGGGCCATCTGGGCTGGATTCGATTACATCGAAATCATCGCCGGCGGCAGCTACCTGATCGGGGAATTCCTGTCGCCGGTCACCAACCAACGAGCCGATAAATACGGCGGTTCCCTGGAAAACCGAATGCGTTTCGGTCTGGAAGTGATTCAAAGGGTCCGGCAGGCAATCGGCCAGGATTCGGCCATGGGCATCCGGGTCTCGGGACATGATTTTGTCAAAGGGGGCCATACCAACCTGGAATCGGCCCTCTTCTGTGCCCAGGCGGAAAAGGCCGGGGCGGACGCCATCAATGTCACCGGCGGATGGCACGAGACCACGGTCCCTCAGATCACCAGCGACGTCCCTCCCGGTGCCTATGTCTATCTGGCCCGGGGTATCAAGGAAAAAGTAAAGATCCCGGTTTTCGCCTCCAACCGGTTAGGAGACCCACGGCAGGCTGAGAAGGTCCTGCGTTCCGGGGCAGCGGATATGATCTGCTGGGGAAGACCTCTCATCGCCGATCCTGACCTGCCGAATAAAGTGAAGACCGGCCGGCTTGACGAGATTATGCCTTGCATAGGTTGCAACCAGGGGTGTCTCGACTCAATATTCTCCGGGCGGTCCGTTTGCTGCACCCTCAACCCCAGGGTGGGCCGGGAAGGGGAAACCGAAATCAAAGAAGCCACGGTGAAAAAGCGGATTCTGGTGGCCGGCGGAGGGCCGGCAGGATTGCAATTTGCCCTCACCGCCCGCCAAAGAGGCCACGACGTCACCCTGTATGAAAAAGAGGAGAAACCAGGAGGCCAGGTGAATCTCATCGGCCGCGTTCCGGGGAAGGAAGAGTTTCCCCAGGCCGTGAAAAGCCTGGGGCACCGTGTAAAAAAGGCCGGGGTAAAAATAAACCTCGGGATGACCTTGAGCCGGGAAGTCGTGGAAAAAGAAAAGCCGGATTTATTAGTCGTGGCTACCGGGGCCAGACCGCTGGGGATTAATGTCCCGGTGATAGATAACCGGATAGTCTTTAATGCCTGGGAAATCCTCAAGGGCTCTGTACCTGAAATCGGCCGGCAGGTGGTCATTATCGGTGGTGGGGCCATCGGATGCGAAACGGCTCTTTATGTGGCCCGGTTGGACGTTCTGGATAGTCAGGCCTTTACCTTTTTGGCTTATCATGAGGCCGAAGATTTGGACCGGCTTCGAGAATTGCTTTGGCGCAGCGGTCGTACGATCACTGTCCTGGAGATGATGGCGAAAATGGCCGGGAATGTGGGCCCCAGCACCAGGTGGGGTCTGCTCAAAAATCTCGGGCTTTTGGGCGTGCATCTCCGTTCTCAAGTTAAGGTGGTCGGCATCGAAGAAGACGGAGTGGTTATAGAGACGGAAGCTGGCACCGAATCCATCCGGGCAGACACGGTTATCATGGCCACGGGGTCCAGGTCCGTTAATGATCTTGCCCTGGAAGCAAGGAACCTAAAAATAGAAGTGGTTACCATCGGTGATGCCAAAGAACCGCGAAAAATCTCCGATGCCGTCAGGGAAGGATTCGATGCGGCTTTAAATGTTTAAGGTAAACCACCGGATAAGGAGAATGGAGAATGTTCAGGAAGAAATGGGCAGAAACTGGGCGCATCCAGACAAGACGTTCAACCATTGTTGCGCTTCTGGGTTTGATTTTATTGAGTGCCGGCTGCGGTAATCCACCTAAGACCGGCAGCGGGGCGATTCCCTTGAAGGGACTTGTTCCACCCATCACCTTCGGAGACAAGTTCTACGACGTGGCGGCGCCTGACAAGGATCATGTCTGGGTAGTAGGATATTTCGGAGCTATCGCCCATTCCCCGGACAGTGGTAAAACCTGGTCCCGCCAACAGGCCGGTACGGTTCAGGCTTTAACAGGAGTATCTTTCGTGAATAATAAGGAAGGCTGGGTGGTCGGGGATCAGGGAACCATCCTTCATACGAAAGATGGAGGCGCCCATTGGGAGAGACAAAAGAGCCCTGTGGCCGATCAAAAACTCCTTAAGATTCAATTCCTCAATAACCGGGAAGGGTTTTGCGTGGGTACCTTCGGCACCATTCTTCATACGAACGATGGCGGGAAAATCTGGGAGAGGTTGCCCTTCAAAGACGACGTGATCTTAAACGACCTCGTTTTCTTAAATCCACGGGAAGGATGGATCAGCGGTGAATTTGAGACCATCCTTCATACTATCGACGGTGGAAAGACCTTTCAAAAACAACGGGGCGATCAATTAGGCAAACTTTTCGGCATTGCCTTTAAAGATTCCCAGAGAGGCGCGGCGGTCGGCACCGCCGGGAAGATTCTGGTCACTTCCGACGGCGGCAGAACCTGGAAAGAGATCAGGAGCAACACGGAAGACACCCTGCTCAAAATCCGCTTCTTTGATTCCAGGCTCTTAGCCGTAGGTTTGCGCGGAATCGCAGTTCACTCTTCTGATAACGGACAGACCTGGTCCCTTCTGAGCATCCCCCGCCACTACTCCTGGCTTTCAGGCATCACATTTACCAACGGCACAGGGTTTTTGGCGGGGAATGAAGGCAAGATCCTGGCCAGCAATGATGCCGGTAAATCCTGGACCCGTCTCGGCCTCCCTCCTTTTATGGGCGGCGAGGGGAAGGAGTAAGGCATGTATAAGGTACTGGTCGGCTTTCTCATCAACCACAAGAAGAAGGTGGTGGTCGCTATGGCGGTCATCACCCTCTTCTTTTTGAGCCAAATATTCCGTATCCAGATGTTTACACAGTTTCTGGACCTCTTTCCCAAGAACCACCCTTATGTGCAGGTCCATCAGCAATACGCCAGGTACTTCGGCGGGGCCTACCAGGCTACCCTGGTTTTAGAGGTCAAGAAAGGCGATATCTTCAATACGGAGACCCTCTCGAAGATGTCCCGTATTACCGACGCCGTCGATCTCATCCCCGGCGTCGATCATTTCGGTATCTTCTCCATCGCATCCCAGAAAGTTTCGGTCCTGAAAGAGACCGCCGGCGGCTTCTCGTCGAGCCCGGTAATGAAAGAAGTGCCAAAGAATAGCGGAGAGATGGAGGAGCTGAAGAAAAAGGTCTTTACCTCGGGCAACGTAAACGGCATCTGGGTCTCCCGGGATCAGAAGGCCCTACGTCTTGATGCCAACTTCCTGGAAGGAAAGATCGACTTCAGGGTCCTTTTCGATAAATTCATGGAGATCAAGAAAAAGGAAGCGGATGCCAACCATCGGATCTACCTCACCGGCACGCCCCTTCTCTACGGCTGGATCTACCACTATTTGCCCAATATGGCCCTCATCCTGGTCATCACCTCGGTGGTGATCCTTCTGATGCTTTTTGCCTATATGAGCCGGGGAGGCTTATGGTTCTGGCCCTTCGTGAGCGCCCTGATGACCTCCATCTGGGGCTTGGGCTTCTCGGCCATTCTGGGCTTTCACTTCGACCCCCTGATCATCGTCATCCCCTTTCTCCTCTCGGCCCGGGCCATGAGCCACGGAGTCCAATGGGTGGAAAGGTTCACCGAGGAGTATCAAAAATCAGCCGATACCGAAGAGGCGGCCCTGATCACCGGGACCGGCCTCTTCCCTCCGGGTCTGATCGGCATCCTGGCAGATACGCTCGCCTTGCTGGTCATCTGCCTGACCCCCATCCCGACACTCCGAAACCTGGCCTATCTGGGCTTCTTCTGGTCCGGGGCCATGATCTTCACTATCTTCTTCTTTTACCCCCCGCTCTTTGCCCTGTTCAGACGTATCCGGATACCACAGAAATCCGCTGTGCCCGTTGTCCTGGCCGAAAAGTCGCCGGATTTTGCCAAACGGGTGACCACCCAATCTGCCATCATTGACAGGACCTTTACCTACCGGATCGAATATTTTACGGAACATCTGCTCAGGCGGATACTCATCAAGATGTCCAACTGGACCTTCGGGGCCGGCCGGTACACCACCGTGGGCTTAAGTGTCCTTATTCTGGGTCTATCCATCATTTCCTCGACTCATCTCAAGTTCGGCGATGCCAACCCCGGCAGTCCCATCCTCTGGCCTTATTCCGACTACAACTCAGACATTGTTCAGATCAATAAGAGGTTTCCCGGTGTGGACCAGATGTGGGTGGCCATCCAGGGGAAGGCCCCCCAGGCCGTGACTTATCCTGATGTCATCAACGGCATGGAGGGACTCAAACAATATATGATGGCCGACCCCAATGTGGGCTTTGCTATCTCAGTGGCCGACCTGATCAAGGGCAGCAATATGCTGGCCTACGGTAATGATCCCAAGATGGAGTCGATCCCCAATTCTCAACAGGCCATACAGAACATGATCACTCTGATCCAGACGGGAGCCGCTCCCGGTGAGATGGATACCTGGATAGACTATGGCAACACCAGCACCAACGTAAAACTCTTTCTCAAAAATCATGAAGGCCCGGTGCTTGAAGAGGTCATCAACCGGGTAAACCGCTTTATCCAGGACAATCCCAAGCTCATGGAAAACGCCGTCCCGAAACCGGCCGGCGGGCTGGGCGGTATCCTGGCTGCCGCCAACCAGGTGATCGAAGTCAAGAACGATCAGATCCTCTTCATCGTTCTGGGCATCATCTTCGTCCTTTGTGTCGTCACCTATCGCTCTTTATTGGCCGGGATCATCTTCACCATGTCCCTCATCCTGGCCAATTTCCTAGCCTTCACCTTTATGGTCTTTCAGGGGATCGGGTTGAATATCAATACCTTTCCCGTAGTCTCTCTCGGCATCGGTCTCGGCGTTGACTATGGACTCTACATCGTCAGCCGTATTATCGAAGTCTATCAGGAAGAGAAAGACCTGGCCAGAGCGGTCCGCGGCGGCATCATTACCTCGGGCCGGGCGGTCTTTTTCACCGCCACCATGATGACCGCCGGGGTCATCTTCTGGTATTTTTCTCCGCTCCGCTTTCAGGCGGAGATGGGTATCTTGCTTGGGATATTGATGATGGTCAATATGGTGGTCGGCGTCCTGGTACTGCCGGCGGTCATCAACATCATCAAGCCCAAATTCATAACCAGGGGAGGTGATAACAACGGAGGATTTCACATTCCTCCCGGAACGCTACCGAAAAGATAGGTTCAAAGTATAAGGCAAAAGGTACAAGGTTAAAAACAGAAAGATAAGGCCTAAGAGCCAAAATGCAGGGTTCAAGGAAAGATCTTATGCCATATACCGTATATCTTACACCTTGGACCTTATACCGTTTTTAAAACTTTGAGAGGAGGAAAAAGATGTTAACAAAAAGTGTAAAAGGAATCTGGTTAAGCCTGGTTTGTCTGGCCCTTTTGATTCCCCACCAGGGGCTGGCCTTTGACAAGATCACCTTCGGGGACAACCAGGAACTGACGGTCTGGGGCTGGCTCCGGAATAACACCGGTGTTTTTTTTGACAAACAGCCCTATCAACAGAATGATGACCGTCTGGCCACAGAGCGGACCTGGCTGCGGACCTATGCGGATTGGAAAGCATCCGACCAGTTTAAGGTCTATACGGCTATCCAGTTTGCCTATGAGCCCTGGTATAAGGCCGAGGACGGGTCGGTGAGCCAGAAAGGAGGGGAAGAATACAGTGAATACAGAAATCTCAATGATGTCATCCGGGAAGGCTATGTTCAGTTCACCCCCAATAAAATGAACGACATTAAAGTCGGCCGGCAGATCGCCATCTGGGGGGAATCCCTGACCGACCGGGTTGGGGATGTGATCCACCCCGAGGATCAACGTTTTGCCCTGGCCTTCTCCAACCTGGAGGACACCCGGATCCCCCAGTGGATGATCAGGAGTATCCATGATATCGATCCCTTAAGCTCCAGTTTTGAATGGATCGTCAATCCCCTTCTGGTGGATGATAAATACCGGGTCAACCGGTTGGCCCAGTTTGCCAGTCCGATCATCAATCAATCAGGACAGCGGTTCGCCATCAATCCCGAAGACCGGTTCCTTTCCCCGAATTCGGTGGGCAACACCCTCATTTTCCCCCAGGCAGCGGGAGTGGCCTCTCCTCCTTTTTCCAGGGGCTGGACCCAACTGCCCCCCTTTATTCCCGGTCCCATGGCCGGGACATGGGTCCCCACGGAAGTCCCTACGGTACGGGAAGAATTTCCGGATAATACCATTGGCGACACCCGCTTCGGATTCCGGACCAGCACCAATGCCGGCGGTTATCTGTTCGGACTCCTCTACTGGCATACCCACAACTATGATCCCCTGATCAAAAGAGGCAACCTGACCGGAAGGCTGATCCCCACCGGACCAGCCAGCTTTCTGCCGGAGCGGCAATATACCCTGGTCCATCCCTCTATGGACATCATCGGGGCCTATATGAACAAGCAGCTTCCCTGGCCGGGTGTGGTCCGGGCCGAGGCCATCTATTCTCCGAACAAGCCTTTCAACACCTTTGATCCAACGGTTTTCGATGCCCTTGTCCGGAGGGATTATTTCAAATATATGGTGGCCTACGACCTCAACAGCTTTCTGTATTTCGATTGGCACAAGACCGCCCCCTTCGACGTTACCATCGAGCATGTGGGCGAATATATCCCCAATGCCGATAATCTCCAGTACATTATCTACGCCACCAAACAGCCGTCCTTTGTGCCCCGTTTCAACGGCCGCCTGTCGACCAACTGGCTCTACAACCGGATTGCGACGGAGATCGTAGTCAGCTATTGGCCCTGGGCCAACAGCGGCCTGATCATGCCGGCCGTCAAATGGACCCCCGGCTGGTGGAATCAGAAGTTCTCTGCGGAATTGAAGTACATCAACGTCTATGGTGAAAACAACTATGAAGGACTGGGCATCCTGCGGACCAAGGATATGATCGTCCTCACCACCCAGTTTAATTTTTAGGTTTTAAGGAGGTATAAAGCGATGCACAAAAAAACTTTGAGATTTTGGACGCTGTTAGTTGCAGCACTGATAATATCGGGTTTCCTCGAGGCCTCGTTGTCCTTCGGTCAGGAGATGCCGGCATCAGGGACGACTATCGATAAAAGCAACTACAAAAAATATGCCCATCTCTTTCCCCAAGAGTTTCTGCCAGCTTTTGAGGACGGTTGGGGACTTATGACTCCCATTCATGTCAAAGTGATTGAGTCCAAACCCATCCCCATTCCCAAGGAATGGCTTGCCTTATCGGCAAAGAATAAAAATAAATACGGCCTCGATGCTCAGGGGAGCCTCACCGGGGGATATAACCGGGAAGGCCTACCCTTCCCGGACCTTCAGAGAAGCGACAAGGATTTTGCCACCAAACTCATGTGGAACTTCGATTGCCGATACCAGTTCGATGAAAATCTCGATCACGCCAGGGGAGCATCTTTTGAAAAAAGGAAAGGAGAAGATCTCCGGTGGAATAATGCCCATCTGATCTTTCTATATTTTAAGAGCCGCCTGGGTGTCTCTCCTAAACCCGACCTGCCCAATCCACTGGGTCTTTATAAGGCTTCGATGGTCCATTTTTTAAATCCTGGTAGTGTTAAAAACACCATCAACCTCACCTACCGGTATGTGGACCCGAATAAATCCGATGATACCTACCTCTATCTACCCAGCATGCGGCGTGTTCTAAGGGCGGAAGCCGGGCAGCGATCCACACCGCTATTGGGTAACATAGCAGCTTTGGACGATTTGTTCGGGTTTGATGGGAGGATCCCGGAATTTACTTACACCGTCGTGAGGGAGCAGAAAATACTGGCCATCACGGAAAATGCATTTATACCCAAACCGGCAACCTGGAAAAAAAAGGAGCTGCCATTCCCCTATGACCGTTATGAAGTGCGGGACACCTATGTCATTGACATCAAACCCAAAGACCCCAAATACCCTCAGAGTAAAAAACGCATTTGGCTTGAAAAGGAGAATGGCGGCAATATTTACTATATTGTTGCCTGGGACCGGGCCGGGAAGATATGGAAGGTCTGGATGCAGCCATTCAAGCGGCATGCCATGTTGGGGGATAATTATCCGGTTCTGGATGGTGCCTTTGGCGTCGATACACAGTTTGGCATGGCATCCTATTATGGGGCTGATGTGACGGTAAATGACCAAAAATATACTTACAGCGATTTTACGTCGGCCAGCCTTTTAAAAAGGGGCAGATAATCGAAATAGGTTTAAGGTGTAAGGTGTAAGGTGTAAAAAAACCTATACCTTATGCCTTGAACCTTGGACTGCGCATCTTTTTTAGGAAATGAGGAGTTTTTATGAACACTAATTTGATCGATCTTATGGCCGACCTGAAGGAAGAAGAAGTATATGCCCTGGTCGGTGAATTAATCGGCCAGGGAGGCGATCCTATGGCCATCCTGGACGATGCTCGCTCGGCCATGGAGACTGTGGGCAAACGTTTTGAAACGGAAGAATATTTTATCCCTGACCTGGTCCTGGCCGGCGAGATCCTCAATAACATCTCGGACAAGGTCAAGCCCCTTTTGAAAAAGGGAGAGGCCGCTCAGAAAAAAGGCAAAGTATTGATCGGCACCGTGGCCGGGGATATCCACGACATCGGGAAGGACATCGTGACCTTTATGCTGGACGTGAATGGCTTTGATGTCCTGGATCTCGGCATCAACGTGCCGGTTCAAACCTTTTTAGACAAGATCAAGGAATTCCAGCCACAGGTGGTGGGCCTGAGCGGTTTTTTGACTCTGGCCTTTGACTCCATGGAAAAGACCGTCCGGGCGATAGAAGAAGCCGGTTTGCGGGATAAGATGAAAATCATGATCGGCGGCGGCCAGATGGACGATGAGGTCCGCAAGTTCGCCCGGGCCGATGCCTATGGCAAAGATGCCGCTGCCGCCGTCAACCTCTGTAAAGAGTGGATCTCTTGATTTCGGATTGCAGATTGCGGATTGCAGAATAAAAAAATACAGAAAGGAAAAAAATGTCTGGGGCAAATTCCCAAAATGAAGTTTTAGACTTTAACCCCTTGCCGGAATTCCTGGCCCGTAAAAAGCGGCTCGATGATGCCTTCAATCTCCGCAAACCAGATCGTGTGCCCGTAGCCCCTTTGGTGGTTCACTATTACCCCACCAGAATCAGAGGGATCTCCAACAAAGAGGCTATGTATAACACAGAGAGCACCGTCCAGGCCTGGAAAGAGGCCGCAATCCAACACAACTGGGATTGCGCCGCTCCCTTCGGCCCCCTTCGCCCGGCCCGCCCTCTGGAGATCTTGGGCATGAAGCAAATCAAATGGCCCGGAGGCGGCCTTCCTGACGACCAACCCTTTCAATGGGTTGAGGGAGAATATATGGTGGCGGAGGAATACGATGAAATGTTAGCCGATCCAAACGGATTTGCGGTAAAAAAGCTCTGGCCGCGCATCTCTGATACCCTTGGCCCATTAAGTGCCATGTCCGAAATGCCGTCTCCGCCTTTGCTTTTTCTTTCAAATGCCTACTCCCTGCCCGAATTCTTGGGTGATGTCCTCTCCCAACCATCTTTGATGGAGCTGCTTAAAAAGATGTTGGCTTTGGCTGAAGCCCATTTAAGAGAGAAAGCACTGAGGATCCGGTATACGCAAGAAATGATGAATCTGGGATTTCCTGTATCCTTTGCGGCCATCACCTTTCCGGCCTTTGACTGGATATCGGATGCCTTTCGGGGGATGCGCGGCTCCATGCTCGACATGTACCGTGTCCCGGAAAAGCTCCTGGCCGCCATTGAACTTTTTACCCCCCTGACCATCGGAGGATGCATTATGGCGGCGGAGCAGACCCAAAACAGGGGGGTCTTCATCCCCATGCATCGGGGGGCTGCCGGATTCATGTCCGATAAGCAGTTTGCCAAATTTTACTGGCCCTGTTTTAAGGCCCTTTTACTGGGCTTGATTGATGCCGGATTAACCCCTATTCCTTTGTTCGAAGGCAATTATACCCCGAGGCTGGAGTATCTTAAGGAGTTGCCTCCGAAAAAGATCATCGGCCATTTCGACCAGGTAGACAGGAAGAAAGCCAAAAATTTACTGGGAGACATTATGTGTTTCTGGGGAAATGTGCCGGCTTCCCTTATGTGTACGGGAACACCCCGGCAGATCAAAGAGGATGTCAAGGAACTGATCGATATTTTCGGAGACAACGGCGGTCTGATCATCGACTGCTCCATGGGCATACCTGATGAAGCCAAACCGGAAAACGTACAGGCTTTGACCGAGGCCGTTTATGAATACGGGGTTTATTAGAAGTAAATCTCTCGACACCCAAAAAAGATTTTAAGGTAAAACATGGATAGTCCATTAGTTATGCTCCCTGTCCTTTTGCTTCACGGGCTCGTCTACGGGATGCTCATATTCCTGGTCGCCTCCGGCCTGACCCTGGTCTTGGGCCTGATGGACATCCTCAACTTTGCCCATGTGTCCGTCTACATGATCGGCGCCTTCCTCTGCTTTCAAATCATCCAATGGACCGGCAATTTCTGGCTGGCCCTGGTCGTCGCGCCGGTCGTCTGTGCCTTCCTGGGGATACTGATAGACCGTTTCCTCATAAGCAAAATACACGGGTCTGGGCACCTCAATGAGCTGCTGGCCACCTTCGGGCTGGCTATGGTCATCACCGAAGTCATTAACTGGATCTATGGATCAACCCCTCTACCGGTACCTACCCCCGGCGAGTTATCCGGGGCACTGAGGTTGTGGGCCGACGTCCGCTACCCCTTGTACCGGTTGTTCATCCTGGCCCTGGCCGGATTGGTGCTGGCCTTCATGTTCTATATCCTCAAAAAGACCCGCCTGGGAATTTCGATCAGGGCCTCCGTGGAAGATGGAGACATGGCCAACGCCCTGGGGACCGACGTAGCCACCGTTTCCATGGTGGTCATGGGTATCGGTGCCTGGCTGGCCGGCATCGCCGGGGTCATTATCGCCCCTTATCTGAGCGTCTACCCGGGCATGTATGCCGATATGATTACTGACTGCTTTGCGGTTATTGCGGTCGGGGGGCTGGGCAGCCTCGGAGGTGCCTTTGTCGCTTCTCTCCTCGTCGGGCAGATTCAATCCTTGGGGGTCATATTTATCCCCAGGGTATCGATCGTACTCATTTATCTGCTCATGGCCGCGGTTTTTACGCTTAAGCCCAGCGGGCTTTTCGGGAAGAAAGAATGAAACTATCTGTCAACTCCATCGGCCTTCTGATTTTTTTCGCGGTGGTGGCTGTTTTTCCCCTGGCAGGGATCAGGTTCCACACCTATCTGCTGACCGAATGCTTCATCTATTCCATGGTGGCCGTGAGCTATTACCTCCTGCTCGGCCATACGGGATTGATGTCCTTCGGCCATGCGGCCTTATTCGGGGTCGGGGCCTATGCCGCAGCCATCGCCCTCTGTAATTTCTCCGGTCTTCCGGTAATTCTGGCGGTTCTTATCGGAGGACTCTCCGGACTGCTCTGTGGTTTCCTGATCGGGTCGCTGGTTCTTCGGCTCACCAAAATCTACCTGGCCTTCGGCACCCTGGCCCTGAGCCAGATGATTTGGGCCGTGGCCTGGAAATGGCGGGGTTTGACCGGCGGAGATGACGGTCTGACCGGCTGGTCGATGAGGCAGGTGACGGTTCCGGGACTGGCACCGTTCAGTCTGACCAGCATCCCCTTCCTGTATTATTTCGTCCTCCTTTTTGCCGTGGCTTCCATTGGGCTTTGCTGGTTTCTTACCCGGACGCCCCTCGGAGAGACGCTCTCCAGTATCCGGTCAAACCGGGACAGGGCGGACTTCCTCGGAATCAACGTCAATCAGGCCAAACTTTTCGCCTTCGGTTTTTCCGGACTCATCGCCGGCCTGTCCGGGGCTTTGTTCATCCTCTTCAAAAAAACCGCCTCCCCTCACTATCTCGACCTGACTACCTCGTTCGACATCCTGATCATATCCGTGATCGGGGGATATGCCAGCTTTGCCGGACCTATCGTCGGGTCTTTTATCTACGTATATCTGGTCGAGTATCTCAGCTCTTTTACGGAGCGATGGCAGTTGATCCTGGGGGCTTTCTTTGTACTGCTCATTCTCTACTACCCCAAAGGAATCGTGGGAATGGTGCGGCAGATCGTAAACCGGGTGCCTTTTCTGAAACCAAAAGGAGGAGCCGAAGGGCCGTGTTGACTCTCAAAAACATCTCAAAATACTTCGGCCCCCTGGCGATTATTGTCGATGTCGATCTGGAGGTCCGCCAGGGGGAGAAACATGCCCTTATCGGACCCAATGGCGCCGGGAAAAGCACTCTCTTCAATCTCATCACCGGACATTACAAGCCCACCGGGGGCTCCATACTATTCAAAAACAGGCGGATAGACCGGCTGGCACCCTATGCCATTATCCAGATGGGCATTGCCCGGTCTTTTCAGATCATCAACATCTTCAGGGACATGACGGTTTATGAAAACATGAGGATCGCCGTAACCGCCAAACACCGGTTAAGCCTCAACTTCACCGGCCGGCTCTTAAGCCTGAAAGGCATCGGGGAAGAGACCGAATCTCTTTTGGGCCGGGTCAATCTCTCGCCATTCCGAAATGAGCCGGCCGGTACGCTCGGCTACAGCCAGCAAAGGGCTTTGGAAGTCGGTCTGGCTGTGGCCCTTGATCCGGACCTTCTTCTTCTGGATGAACCCGGGGCAGGACTTTCGCCGGAAGAGACCAGGGAGATTGTAAAATTAGTCAAAGAGGTCACGGCAGGGAAGACCCTCCTCATCGTGGAACATGATATGGACGTCGTCTTCGACCTGGCGGACCGAATCAGTGTTCTCAACCATGGCACCATTGTGGCCACCGGTACACCCGAAGAAATCAGAAATAACCAGACCGTCAAGGAGGTCTATCTCGGCGGTGTGCTGGACAGGAAAAATTCCCATGCTGTTACAGATTGACCGAATCCACACCTATTATGAAGACAGTCATGTCCTTGACGGGGTCAGCCTGGAGATCGCCGAGGGACAGACGGTAGCCATTCTGGGCAGAAATGGCGTCGGCAAATCTACTACCTTGAAAAGCATTATGGGCCTGGTTCCGCCCCAAAGGGGAACGGTCCTTTTTAAGAATGAAGAGTTGGTGGGAATGGAGCCTTTTCGAATCGCCCGGAAGGGGATTGGCTACGTCCCTGAGGAGAGAAGGATATTTCCCGGCCTGACCGTCCGGGAGAATCTGATCATGGGTCTTAAAAAGGGGATCGGGAAAGATGTCCGGAGCAAGGCCTCCATAGAGAAGATCTACAGCCGATTGCCCCAACTGGCGGCGCGAGACGCCACCCTGGGGGGAAACCTTTCCGGGGGGGAACAACAGATCCTGACCCTGGCCAGAACCCTGATAGGGGAACCGAATCTGGTGCTGATCGATGAGCCCACAGAAGGACTGAGTCCGATCGTCGCCGAGTTGATTTTCGATATCATCAGAGAGATCCGAGCCCAGGGGATATCGGTGATCCTCATTGACCGGAACCTGACCGAAACCTGCGGGATGGCCGACCGGGTTTACATCATGGTCAAGGGCATGATCGCCCATACGGGGACCGGCCAGGAGGTGCTGGAAAATGAGGAGATCCAGCACAGATATCTGGCGGTTTAAATAAAAAATGGCTATAGACACAAGGCTATAGCCTTCTCTTAGAATTTAGTAACCTATTACTACAGCGACATTTTCCCCGTCATTCCCGAATGTCTTTATCGGGAATCCAGGTTTTTTAAGAGAATGAGAGAAAACCAAAGTCCCTGGATTCCGGCTTAAAGCCTGCCGGAATGACGGTTAAGGGGACTCATTAGTAAAAAAAATTATCAAGGAGGTCGTTATGAAACGTTTTATGGCAAAGGTTTTATTGGCAGTCTGTATGGTCGTTCTGATTTTATCCTCTGCATGGGCAGAAAAGCCCATCCGAATCCTTAGTCTCTATCCCCTTTCCGGGCCGATTAAGGCCAATTCGGAACAATGGACTCTTGGCGAGAAACTGGCTGTAGAAGAGGTAAATGCCCAGGGGGGGCTGTTAGGGCGCAAGATTGAGCTTATCTTTGAAGACACCCTCCTCAAACCCGATGTGGCCACCTCAAAGGCCCAGAAATATCTCCTGGACGGGAAGGTGGATATCCTTATAGGTGCCGGATCCAATGTAGTCAAGCCCCTTCAGGACCTGGCCAAACAGTACAATATTCCTCTGGTTATGTTTGCCCATGCGGACGAGGAAACGGGAAAGAACTTCAGCTATAATTCCATCAGACCCACCTGGAATACGGCCATGTCGGCCCGGGCAACCGTGGCCTATGCGGCGAAAACCCTTAAGGCCAAAAAATATTATATTCTCAACCAGGATTACTCCTATGGGCGGGATAATGGGGCAAACATAAAAAAAGAACTGGCCCGGCAGATCCCCGGGGCCCAGATCGTCGGCGAAGACTATCATCCCCTCATGTCAAAAGACCTTTCCCCTTTTCTGACCAAGGTCAAGATGTCCGGGGCCGAAGTCCTTCTTACTGCCGATTATGGTCTCGACATCAGTGTTCTGATGAAGCAGCGCCGTGATCTGGGGATAAAAGCGACGGTCTTGGGTCCTGGCCTGGCAGATGTATCAGTCGCCCGGGAAAATCCGGAGGCTGCCTTTGGCGCCCATGCCTGCGACACCTGGTTTAATACGAATCCCACGAAAGAAAGTGTCGATTTTATAAACAACTGGAAAAAATTTATCAAAAGTAACGAATATCCCATCCCAACCAATCTCAGTGCCCGAGATTATATAGGCATGAAATTTCTTCTCGAGGGTATCAGGAAGGCCGGTTCTGTCGAAGCCCAAAAGCTCATCCCGGCGCTCGAAGGCCTTCACATGAAATCGATCACCGGGGAGGTGTATATGCGGGGCTGTGACCACCAGATGATTATGCCCATCCAGTGCGTTTCGATCGACAAAAAGGCCCCGCCCTTTTTCGGTGTCCCGGTCACCATGCCGGTTTCCGTAACCATGATCGATGAACAGGACATTGACAACCCCCGGTGCAAGAAGAAATAAAAGACTTTATGGGGCAGTTAAAGGACAAGGTGGTTCTGGTTACCGGGGGAAGCTCGGGCATAGGCCGGGCTTCCGGCCTGGTCTTTGCCAGGGAAGGGGCCAAGGTCGTCCTTTCCGATGTGGATGTTGAGGGCGGTATGGAGACGGCAAGTCTTATCGAGGCAAACAGTGGTGAGGTCCTTTTCATCAAAGCCGACGTGACACAGAAAAACGAAGTCGAAGGCCTGATAGACCAGACGATCCGAACCTACGGGCACATAGACTGCGCCCTGAATAACGCCGGAATCCTGGGGAAATCTTTCAATATCATGGAGTGGGACGAAGAGGACTGGGACAGCGTTATAAACGTCAATCTCAAGAGTGTCTGGTTGTGCATGAAGTATGAACTCGCCCATATGGCCGGACGGGGAAAGGGGGCCATTGTTAACGTGGCCTCCACCGCGGGGTTGGTGGCTTCCATGAGGAGCGCCGCTTATTGTGCCGCCAAACACGGCGTGATCGGCCTGACGAAAGCCACGGCCGCCGCCTATGCCAAAACGACCAGGATCCGCATCAATGCCTTATGTCCGGGAGTAACAGACACGCCTCTTATCAAAAGCAACGAAAGTGACCGGCAAAAAAGTCTGGAGTACCTTAAACTCGTTGTCCCGGCGGGACGAATGGGCACCCCCGAGGAACAAGCCGAAGCGGCCCTCTGGCTGTTATCGGATGCCGCTTCCTACGTGATCGGTGCCGCTCTGGCCGTGGATGGCGGTCTGGTCCTGCAGTGACCCGCTTTGAAGGTCTCCATTAAGAAACGATGGGGTTGCCGTCAAGGATTGTAGATAATGGAATCTGATAGTCAGAGGGGCTCTGTTTTGTATGCCATAAAAACTTAACTTTATGATAGGAGGTCAAAGCATGCGTTATATTGTTACAGGTTGTGATGGGCAGTTAGGTGGCAGAGTGGCAGCGGATATGCTTACGGAGGTAGCCGGAGAACAGTTAACCTTCACCTGTCCGGATTTTAATCGTGTCCCCAAACCGAGAAAAGATTATTGGGAATTCCTGGGCGTTTCATTAAGAGAAGCTGACTATAACAACAAGGAACAAATGATTCAAGCTTTTCAAGATGGCGATCGTTTATACGTGGTATCCGGCGTAATAATCGGCCCAGAACGTGTTCAACAGCATAAGAATGTCATTGATGCCGCTATGGCCGCCGGTGTAGAACACATCACCTATACCTCATTCCTGGGCGCTGATAGACCGGAATACACCCAATTTGTATTGCCTGACCATACTGCAACCGAAGAGTATTTACGTTCGTCCGGAGTAAACTTCAATATTATGAGAAACAATCTTTATTTAGAAAACTACTTAACGAATTCGGTTATGTTAGCCAACATAAGCGGTGATAAATGGGTAACTACCGCTGGAGACGGGAAAGCCACCTTTATTCCCAAGGATGATAGCGGCCGTGTGGCTACTGCACTTTTGCTGGGTAAAGGTGAACACAATATGGACTATGATATAGTAGGCGGAGAATTGATCAGTCAGCGTGAAATCTGTAAAATGGTATCCAAATTCTCGGGTATAAACTATGAATATGTAACTTTAAAAGAAGATGCATTTTATGAATATTTAGATTCCATCAAAATACCACGAGATTCCTACGGTGACTATTCCGTATCCCCGGTACCCTGGTGCGGTAACGATATGGTAACCAATGAGTCCAGTATCAGAGATGGTTTAATGGCCATTCAAAACGATAACGTAGAAAAACTAACTGGCAGAAAACCACTTTGTTGCGCAGATCTTCTGGAAAAATATGCTTATGTCTGGAGAAACAGGGTATCTACTTATTGGGGTATTAAACCTTAAAAGCCTCTTTAGTATGTTCCCTGCCTTTGTGCGGCCCGGGCCGATCTGCCCATTGTCCGGGAGGAGACCTTTGCCCCGATCCTTTACCTGATCCCTTACCATACCCTGGAAAAGGCCTTCCAGGGTGTCCGGAGGACTTGCCCCTGGGCTCGGTGGCGACTTTGCTAAAGCCTGTTTACTGCAAAATTATTTATTTTTATCGCCGTACAGGTTCTTGAAGGCCGTTTTCAGGTGTTTATCCACGGCGTCGATAGCCGCCTGGACGTCTTTGTGCTCAATCCCCTGGAGGATCAGCCGGTGGGCTTTGAGGCCGGACCGGACGTTTTCTGCAGAGGCGCGCACTTTTTTCCAGTACCGGAGCACAGCATGATTGATGATAGGCCGGGAGATATTTTCCAAAAGTCTGTTATGGGTTGCCCGGCATAAGGCTATATGGAACTCCTCGTCGCCCTCAGCCGCCAGATCAAAGTCAACCGGATCCAATTCAAGCGATTTTTCCATCTTATGCAAAGCCTGACGACAGGCCTCAATATCTTTTTCATCGGCCTTCAAGGCGGCAAATCTGGCAATGCCGGTGTCCAGGACGCTCCGGACTTCATAAAGATCTTTAACCGTCTCCCGCTCAAGGGCAATTTGCAAGGCCCGGTCATCCACCATGACATCCTGTGTTTGATTCACAAAAGTCCCCCGCCCTGGAAGGACGGTCAACACATTTATTCCGGCCAGGGCCTTGATTCCTTCACGGACGGCGGTCCGGCTCACCCCCAGCATCCCGCATAACTCAAGTTCCGATGGAAGCTTGCCCCCCGGCTCAACCTGCCCTTCCGAAATCAAGGACAGGAGTCGCTGGGCAACGGCCTCGGACAGGTTTGTTTTTTTGATCGTTTCCATAGGGTATTCAGCCTCGTAGAGTTATGTATTATGATATACTATTCTTTACTGATATCATACTGCAAGATCACTGCACAGCAAAATTTGTTCTGACAAAGCACATCTGCGAATTTATCTCTAACTTTTAAAGGGAAATTCCTATCCGCCTTTAAAATGGCGGGTGCACGGTCATAAAGGTAAGGACCTCCATGCCGTTTATCTCCGCCTTGGTCTTTTCTCCGTTAATTACCCGGATCATTAAATCAATCATCTCGGCCCGCAATTGATCCAAAACCCGGCCTTCCACCAGGCTCCCGGCATTGACATCCATATCCCCTTTCATGGCCTCAAAAATCCTGGAGTTACTGGCTACCTTGATCACCGGAAGGGCCGGAAATCCGACCGGGTTTCCCCGTCCGGTGGAAAAAAACATAAGCTGGGAACCGCTGGCCGCCAGTCCGGCCATGGAGTCTCCATCGTAGCCGGGTCCATCCTGCAGGATAAGCCCCCGTTCGGATGGGGCCTGACCGTAATCAACGACCTGGTTGATGGTGGTGGTCCCGCCCTTAAAGATGCAGCCCATGGATTTTTCGGCAATGGTGCTCATGCCGCCATCCATATTGCCGGGGGAGATCACCAGCCCGGCCAGCTCTCCCATCACTTCACGGGTTAATTTTTCAGCCCCGTCGATCATTTGTTCAATCCGATGGGCCACTTGTTCATCCTTAGCCCGTCCGGTCAATACATGGGCGGTACCGATCATCTCGGTATTTTCCCCAAAGATTATAGAAGCCCCCCTTTCCACCAGCCAATCCGAGACCGCCCCCATGGCCACATTGGCCGTCACACCGGACATGGCGTCCGAACCGCCGCATTCCATAGCGATCAATAGTTCATTCCAGGGCAAAGCGACCCTCGGTTGACTGCTGATTTCCGACAGGATCCGGCGGGCGGCGGCAGCCCCTTTTTGGGCGGTCTCCTGGGAACCGCCATCTTCCTGGACATTAAAAAACTCAATCGGTTTTCCGGCATCGGCTATCAGAGGAAGCAAATTTCTAATATTGGAAACCTCACAACCCAATCCGACCAGAACCACTCCACCCACATTGGGATGATGCACCAACCCGGTGAGTATCCGAAACAATATTTCCAGGTCCCTTGGTCCTCCCCGGCCGCACCCATGGGCATGAGGTGCGCAAACCGCTGCCGGCACATCCCGGGCAATGCGATGGATCACCCCATTGACACAGGAAACCGTGGGCAGGACCAGCACATGATTGCGGATGCCGAATCGCCCGTTTTTTCTCCGGTATCCGGTGATTTCCATCATTTCTTCCACCTTTTTGTTTCCAAGTTGTGGGTATGGACCCATTCCCCTTTTTTAATGTCCCGGAGGCCGACCGCCACGGTTTCTCCATATTTTATGATTTCCTCCCCTTGAGAAATATTCCGCAGAGCAATCTTGTGGCTGGCGGGAATTTCTTCCACGACCGGGAATCCTTCTATTCCCTTGGCGATCGCCAGGTCTCCGATCCCCATGGTTTTCAAGGCAACGGCCACGTTGTCCCGGGGATGAATAATAAGGATGTTGTCTTTCATGATCTCTCCTCTGGCACCGATTGACAATCAAGTAACAATTCAAACAAGAAGGGGATATTATCATATCCTTATTAAAGATACCAAATTTTAAATTCCCCCTTGACCCCTTGACTTCTCCATCCCTTTTTGCTAACTAAACAGAGAAGGATTGGCGAAATAGAACAGATCGGAAAGGATGTTCCATGGCTCTTTTCACTATTGATCAGGAAAAATGCCGACGCGACGGGATTTGCGCGGCGGAATGCCCGGGAATGCTGATTGAACTCATCGGCCCAGAAGGTTTTCCAACACCTGTTGCCGATGCGGAAGAACGTTGCATCAACTGCGGCCATTGTGTGTCTATTTGCCCCCAGGGGGCTTTATCCCTAAAAACCATGACCCCGGGGGACTGTCTTCCCGTGCGAAAAGAACTTTCCCTGGCGCAGGAACATTGCGAGCATTTCTTGCGCTCCCGGCGCTCCAGGCGCAAGTATAAAGAAAAAACGGTGCCTCGTGATATCCTGACCAGATTGATCGAAGTCGCCCGTTACGCTCCCACGGCCAGCAACAGCCAACCCGTGCACTGGCTGGTTTTTGAAGACCCGATCAAAGTTAAGCGTCTGGCCGGACTGGTAGTCGACTGGATGCGCGTCTTGCTGGAAGAGGGTTCCGAATATGCCCTGACCAAAAGACTGGACCGGATCGTAAACGCCTGGGACCAGGGCATTGATCGAATCCTGCGCAGCGCACCCCATCTGGTCGTGGCTCACGGATCATCCACCCTGGCTGCGTCTCAGTCGTCCTGTATCCTGGCCCTGGCTTACCTGGAGTTGGCGGCGCCCTCCTTCGGCCTGGGCACTTGCTGGGCCGGCTATTTTATGGCCGCGGCTAATAGCTATCCGCCGCTACAGGAAGTTCTGGCCCTGCCCCCGGATCACCTGCCCTTCGGGGCGGTGATGATCGGGTATCCCAAATATGCCTATCAACGGATGCCAATACGAAACCGGCCCCCAATAACCTGGCGATGATGAAAAGAAAGATGATCGTTTTGCAGAAACCAAGTCTCTTAAAATTGAGCAATAATTCAGAAATAAACCCTATTTTCGTATTAAAGGAGCATGATAATGACCGGCCCCCTGCAAGGTTTAAAGATATTGGACTTCACCACCTTATTGCCAGGCCCTTATGCCACCATGATGTTGTCGGACCTTGGGGCCGATGTGCTGCGAATTGTTTCCGGCTCCCGACCGGACCTGACCACCCTGGCCCCACCATTTATCGGAGACACCGGCCTCTCTACCAGTTCGGCCTATTTAGGGCGCGGGAAACGTTCCATGACCTTGAATTTAAAAGATCCAAGGGGCATCCGTATCGTCTGTCAGTTGATCAACCGATATGATATTTTGATCGAGCAATTTCGTCCCGGCGTCATGGCCAGGTTCGGTTTGGATTATCCAACATTAAAAGAACTGAATCCGGCGCTCATCTATTGTTCCCTGACCGGTTACGGACAAACCGGCCCCCTGACAGGCCGGGCCGGGCATGACATCAATTATCTTTCCCGATCCGGTCTTATGTCCTATTCCGGCCGCACCGAAACCGGCCCGGTCCTGACGGGTATGCAAATCGCCGACATCGCCTCCGGATCGTACAATTCCATCATCGGTCTCCTGTCCGCCATTATCTACCGGCAAGCCACAGGTATTGGCCAATATGTGGATATCTCCATGACCGACGGCGTAATGGCTTTTACGGCTATGGTGGGGGCCTCTTTTCTGGTAACCGGTCAGGAGCCGGGACGGGAAGGGCATTATTTAAACGGCGGCTCCCTGTATGATTTTTATGAAACCAAAGACGGCCGATACCTCAGCTTCGGCGGTCTGGAGCCCCAATTCTTCGCCGCCTTTTGCCAGGGGATCGGCCGTCCGGATCTGATCCCGGGTAGTGTCATGCCGCCCAATGTCGAACAGGTTAAGAAAGAGGTCCGGGAGATCATCAAAACCAAAACACGGGATGAGTGGACCGGATGGTTTCAGAACTGGGATGCCTGTGTCGAGCCGGTTTTAACCCTTTCCGAAGCCTTGAACGATCCCCTGGCCCAGGAGAGGGGTATGGTCGTTGAGGTGGCTTTGCCGGGAGGCGGAAAGGTAAGACAATTGGCCAACCCGATCAAATTTTCCGAATCACCGCCCCGATACGATCAGGTGGGCTTGCCGGTCGGAACCCATACCCGGGAGGTTTTACAGGAACTGGGTTACGACGATCAGGAAATCAAAGAATTCGAGGGCAGCGGGCTTTTTAATTAAGCCCCGGAAGTTCAAAAGGATGAAGAGGATGACCAGTCTCCCACCGAGTCGTGAAGAGGCATTAACCCTCCTCCGGCAATACAACCAAAACGAAGCTTTGATCCACCACGCCCTGGCCGTCGAGGCGGTCATGCGCTACCTGGCCCGTAAACACGGTGGTGATGAAGGGCAATGGGGGATTATCGGCCTGATCCATGACCTGGATTATGAAAAATTTCCTGAGGCCCATTGCCACCGAACCAAATCCATCCTGGAAGAACAGGGCTGGCCGGAAGAAACTATCCGGGCGGCCATTTCTCATGGCTGGGGCTTATGTAATGAGGTGGAACCCAAAACGGATTTGGAAAAATTTCTTTATACCATCGATGAATTAACCGGTCTGGTGGCGGCCGCCACCCTGGTTCGGCCTTCGAAAAGTGTCCTGGATATCGAGGTGAAGTCGGTCAAAAAAAAATGGAAACAGAAAAATTTTGCCGCCGGAGTTAATCGGGAGGTCATTGAAAAAGGGGCCCAGATGCTTGGGAAGGATTTGGACGAACTCATCCATGACGTGATTATGGGCCTGCGGGAAGTAGCCGATCAGATCGGCTTATGAAAAAGCTGAGCCTTAATACTACAGCGATTTTTTTCTAATGCGTCCTCTTAACCGTCATTCCGGCAGGCTTTAAGCTTGTCCCCGACGTTCTTAATCGGGGAGCGGAATCCAGGGACTTCGGTTTTCTCATTTTCTTAAAAAACTGGATTCCCGATAAAGACATTCGGGAATGACGGGAAAACTGTCGCTGTATATTAAATGCCCTCCACTTTCTCCATATCAGCCCCAAGAGAAGTACAGATCTCATAGAAGTTGGGGAAGGAAACCCCTACCCATTCAGCGCCCTCGATGATGGTCCGGCCATCGGCGATCATTCCGGCAATGGCCGAGGCCATGACGATCCGATGATCGTGACGGCCGTCAATGGCAGCCCCTCTCAGTTCTGAATGGTAAATGGTCAGGCTGTCGGTCGTCTCTTCGAAGCAACCCCCCATTTTAGTAAGCTCTTCTTTGATGGACCGGGTACGGTCGGTTTCCTTGAAGCGGCTTGCTCCGATGTTCTTGAGGACCGTTTGTCCCTTTGCCCTGCAGCCCAACACAGCCAGAATGGGCACCGCGTCCGGGGTGCCCGAGCAATCGATCTCTATGCCGTGCAACTCGCTGCCGCCTTCTACGGAAACCGTGCTGCCATTGTCGCTGAAGGTTACCTTGGCACCCATGTCCTTCAGGATATGAGGAAAGGCCTTTTCACCCGCAAAATCATCAGGGTCCAGGCCCTCGAAAACTACTTTGGAGTCAGTTATTGCAGCGGCAATCATAGGGTACCCGGAACTGCCCCAGTCCGCAGGAATGTCGGCGAGAAAGCTTCTATACCGCTGATCGCCCGGGATCACGAACTCCTCGTAGTCCTTATGGGTGACGGTTACACCGGCCTTTTTCATCCAGGCCATGGTCATATTCACATAAGGACGCTCTACCAGGTCCTTTTCTAAGACCGTGATCCCCTTGGGGGTAAGGGGGCCGGCGATCAGAAGCGGGGTCAGCCATTGAGAATTGATCCCCGGAAGGCTCGTCCGGCCGCCCTGGAGGGGTCCCCGGACGACCAGGGGCGCGGTGCCGGAATTGCGCGTGGAAAAAACCTTGGCGCCCAGGTCGTTGAGGGCGTCGATAAGAGGCTGAGCCGGCCGATAGCAGATCTGGTGGTCTCCGGAGACAACGGAGTACCCGTCAATCAGAGCGCTGACGGCGGTGATCATGTAATATCCGGTGCCCGAATTTCCGGCATCAAGGACGCAACCGGGCACCTGGGGCCGATTGGCCACGCCTTCGAAGACCCATTCCTCTCGTCGGCTGGTGTCAATTTTGGCGCCCAGGGCCTGCATCATATGCACTATGGAAAAGCTGTCGATTCCGGGCAAGGGATTGCGCACCCTTGATTCCCCTTCGGCCAGACCACCGATTACGATGGCCCGGGCGGTTGCCGACTTGTTGCCGGGAATCCGGGTGGTTCCCTTAAGATCGGATCTTTTCACGATATATTTCAAAATCCCCTCCATTAGGATTCTATTTGGATGCAAAGAATATAAAATAAGCCCTAAAAGGGGTCAAGGAGAAAAGGAAGAAACAAAAAAGATATTTCAAATTCTCAGGCAAAGCGGCCTTGCATTTTTAGGCCGAAATCAGTAAACTACGAATCAGGAAATTTTTAAAATTTAATTTTGTTGCGTTCGCAAAAAGTCTAAAAGCGCCGATTACGTCATTCCCGTGAAAACGGGAATCCCGTGTTTTAAATTAGTTACATATAGCCTGGATTCCCGCCTGCGCGGGAATGACGAGTTATTACGAGACCATCAATTATGGACCATCAGAAATCTAAGGCGGTCATTCTGCTTAGCGGGGGGCTGGATTCCTCCACCACCCTGGCCGTGGCCAAGAGTCAGAACTATGCCCTTTATGCGTTGACCTTTCGATACGGCCAGCGTCATCAGACAGAAATCGAAGCCGCCAGGCGGATCGCCAATCACCTGAATGTTGTCGAACATAAAATCTTTGATGTGGGCCTGGATCAATTTGGCGGTTCTGCCTTAACGGCTGAGATTGAAATACCCAAAGATCGCGGTCTGGAAGAGATCTCAACCGATATCCCGATTACCTATGTCCCGGCCCGCAATACCATCTTTCTGGCCCTGGCCCTGGCCTGGGCCGAAGTTCTGGGGGCCCGTGATATTTTTATCGGTGTCAATGCCCTGGATTACAGCGGCTATCCCGATTGCCGGCCGGAGTTTATCGAGGCCTTTGAGCAAATGGCCAATCTGGGTACCAAAGCCGGAGTCGAAGGCCGGGGATTTAAAATCCATACTCCTCTTATTAAGTTAAATAAGGCCCAGATCATTAAAAAAGGGCTGGAATTGGGTGTGGATTTCAGTTTAACCAGCACTTGTTATGATCCTTCCCCGGAAGGAATGGCCTGCGGTAAATGTGATGCCTGCCTGCTGAGACTTAAAGGGTTTGCCGAAGCGGGAATTGAGGATCCGGGCAAATATCAGCGGACATAAATGGGAATAATCCATTTCTTTTAGACAAAAATTTTATGCCTTATACCATAAAAGAAATTTTTTACTCTCTCCAGGGCGAAGGAGCCCAAACCGGCCGGGCAGCGGTGTTTTGCCGTTTTACCGGCTGCAACCTTTGGTCCGGCAGGGAAGAAGATCGGGATAAGGCGATCTGTCAATTTTGCGATACGGATTTTATAGGAACTAATGGACCTGGGGGCGGAATATTTCAAAATCCCATGGATTTGGCTCAAGCCGTAAGAGATAAGTTCCCCGCCATGGCTTCAAAGCGGATAAGCCCCCTGGTAGTCTGCACCGGAGGGGAACCTTTGCTTCAAATGGACGAGGCCCTGGTCTCCGCTTTTCACACCCTCGGCTTCGAGGTGGCCATTGAGACCAATGGCACCCTCCTGCCGCCGGCTGGTATAGACTGGATCTGCGTCAGTCCCAAAGCCGGGGCGGAATGCAAACTTAGATCCGGGGATGAGCTGAAACTGGTTTTTCCACAAGAAGGAATCGATCCGGAGGATTTTGAATCTTTGAATTTTAAGGTTTTTTTTTTACAGCCCAAAGACGGTCCGGCTATTAAACAAAATACCCGGCTGGCCGTGCGGTATTGTCTCGAACACCCTCAATGGCGTCTCGGTTTGCAGATACATAAGTTGCTTGGAATTCGCTGAGGAGGGAATCTTCTTCTTATTTAAAAGAAGAAGGTATAAATGATGGATTCGTAAAAAGTCGCCGAACGTCCATTTTCGTCATTCCCGTGAAAACGGGAATCCAGTGTTTTTAACTGGTTATGTGTGGCCTGGATTCCCGCCTGCGCGGGAATGACGAGTTTTTACGAGAGCATCATAAATGCCTTTTTACATGTCTGTCAAAGATGGAAAGGATTACCATGTCCGAAAAAAAATCAGATGACCTGGCCCCCTGGATAGTCTCCCTCATCGAAGATTTTATCGAACGATCCCCGGAAAACACCCTTCAAAATGCCGCGCAAGAAAAGGCCTTTGAAAATCCTTTGGTTGGCTTTTCCAGGGGTGATGATCCCCTCTACGAAAGTTATAAGGAACTGGTCGGCCCTTATCACTGGACCCCTCTGGAAATATTTGCCTTAACCTTCCCCGATTCGCCAACCAAGCCCCAGGACCTGACGGTCATCAGTTGGATCCTGCCCCAGACCAAAGCGACCAAGGCCGATAATCGAAAAGAGAAGACCTATCCATCCGAGCGCTGGGCCAGGGCCCGCATTTACGGCGAAGAAGTCAATAAAAAATTGCGTCAGAGCGTAGTAAACGCTTTGCAGGAAAAAGGGATACAGGCCATGGCCCCTTTATTGTCCCCCCTTTGGGAATTCAAACAGTCGGAGAAATATACCTTTGCCTCCAACTGGTCGGAACGGCACGCCGCCTATGCCGCCGGTCTGGGGACCTTCGGCCTTTGTGACGGACTGATTACCCCCCGGGGCAAAGCCATGCGCACCGGCTCGGTGGTGGCCGCTGTCCAAATCCCTCCGACCCCCCGTTCATATACCGATCACCGGGCTTATTGCCTTTTTTTCTCCCAGGGGATTTGCGGAAAGTGCATTCCCCGATGTCCGGTAGGGGCCTTGAGCGAAACCGGGCATGACAAACTCAAGTGCCTTGACCATCTAAGGAACTATACCGCCGATTATGTCAAAACCCATTACGCCTTTGACGGCTATGGCTGCGGTTTGTGCCAAACCGGGGTCCCTTGCGAATCCAGGATTCCGGCAAAAAAGGATTTAGAATCAGAAAGATAACCTCATTCCTCGTAACAATTTAGCCCTTGAAAAACTTGAAACTTTTGATTGAAAATCCTGATTTGCACACACGTCATTCCGGTGAAAACCGGAATCCAGGTTCTTTTCGTCCCAGCATAATACCTGGATTCCGGTTTTCACCGGAATGACGGAGAGGTTATCGCCGTTTTTTCAAAAAGCAAAATGTAGGGTGGGTGGAGTGATAACGGAACCCACCGACTAATATGGTCTTTAGGTCTACTTTTATTGACTATTGGTGGGTTACGCTTCGCTGCACCCACCCTACAGGAATTTTGCCACATGATCGACAAAACCTTGTCGATATTGATTGACTAAGCGCCTATCTTCATCTCTCTTGATTCCCCCCATTTTGTTCTTTTCCCTTTCGGTTCAGGAATTGTCCCTAAAGGTCCTAAAAAAAATTTATTCTTAGTTCCCGTCCCGGGCCTCCAATTAATAATAATATAGATATCAATAAGTTATAAATATATATCGGTTTGGCATATCAATTGCTTAACAGAGAATTAACCGGATTTTTCTTTCAAATATTAAATCCATAAAAATGATTCACAACAGGATATTCACCCAAGGAGGGACGACCATGAGAAAAAAAATCTTTACTATTATGGGAATAGTCGCTGTCATAGCACTATTCACCATGACAGCCCAGGTAGGAGCCACCCCGATAACCTTTAGCGGTTCAGGGACAAACCCTATTACGGGTCAGGCTATCAGCGCCAGTGCGACCTTCGATATCGTTGGCACCTTTCTCCAGGTGACCCTGACCAATACCGGAGCCGACGTAATGGCCCCTTCCGACGTATTAACCGCCTTGTTTTTCAATATTACGGGGAATCCCTCATTGACACCGGGTTCGGCGACCCTGGCCTCGGGAAGTTCGGTATTGTTCGGCGGGTCCGACCCAGGGGGAGTGGTCGGCGGCGAGTGGGCTTATACTAATATCGCTTCCGGTGCCCCCAATGGAGCAACCCAAGGCATCTCCAGTTCCGGCTTGGGGATCTTCGGCGGGGCGAATTTTCCTGGGTCGAATCTTCAAGATCCATCGGCTGTAGACGGGGTTCAATATGGCATTACCTCAGGGGCGGACAACCCGTCAACCGGGAATGCCGCCGTCACCGGGAGCAATGCCCTGATCAAAAATTCCGTGGTCTTCTTATTAAGCAACCTGCAGGGAACCTCCCTGAACCAGATTTCGAATGTGTCCTTTCAGTACGGCACGGGTCTGAGTGAGCCAAACCTTCCATCGAATCCAGTCCCTGAACCGACCACTTTGCTCCTTCTGGGCAGCGGTTTAATCGGCATGGCCGGATATGGTCGGAAAAAATTTCGGAAACAACTCCCTGCTTAACCCTCCATACCACCGGCAGAGCCTGAAAAGGCCCTGCCGGTGCTCCTCCATTTTGAGATTCAAAAATTTTCTTGGACAGGATTTACAGGATTGCCTTAATTTTTGTACCTTTCCGGAAGAAAGGCACAAAATCGAATCAAGCCCCCTTAAATTCTCCCTTCCTTTTCTCTAAATAAGAGGCGATGGCTTCCTGAAGGTCTTCTGAGGGTAAAATCATACTGGACCTGGCAGCGGTGAAATGCAGGGAGTGTTTTACGTCAGAACCCTCATTAAACACCAGGACTTCTTTGATCCCCTGCACCGCCAGGGGCGGATTGGAGGCAATTTCTCCGGCCATCTCTTTGACCCTGGTATCGAGGGTCTCTGTATCCGGGAAGACCTCATTAACCAGGTTGATGGCCCTGGCCCGGCCGGCATCAAAGCGGTGGCCCCGGAAGGCGATCTCCCGGGCATGGCCCCGCCCCACCACCTGAGGGAGCCTCTGCAAGCCGCCGGCATCGGTGATGATGGCCAGTCTGGGCTCAGGAAGGCCGAATAGGGTCTCTGCCGAACAAAACCGCATATCACAACAAAGGACCATTTCCAGCCCTGCCCCCAGACAATGACCATGGATCATGGCGATGGTGGGTTTAGTCAGATGCTCGAGGCGGGTGAAGATATCCTGCCCCCTCCTGACCAGCCGATAAAAATCCATCTTCTGTCGGGCACCGGGGGTTGCCCCGATGGCCTGAAGGAGTTCATTCTCCGGCCCCAGGTCCAGCCCCGAGCAAAAGGACTTGCCCTCGCCCCGGAGGATAATCACCCGGGCCTCCAGGTCTTCTTCGGCTTCCATAATGGCTTTTTCCAGGGCCAGCCACAAAGCCCAGCTCATGGCATTTCTTTTTTCCGGCCTGTTCAAGGTAATGGTTCCCAGGTAACCTTCCTGGTGGTAGGCGACCAAACCGTCTTCGCTTGTTTTCTCTTGGCTCATCTCAGACTCTTTCCTTTCCATAAAGATCAAAGCAGAAAATTGCAACGTGAAAATCTATTTTCGTTTTAAACCCTTATGCTCCATGGGGGCACCACGGATTATAAAAATTCAATAAAGAGAGACTCTATGCGATGGGCCAGAGGCAATAGGTAACCCAACAATTTTATAGTTTTTCTTCGCCCATAGCCCATAGCCTATTGCCCATAGCCATTACGAGATATTTCACACTTGAAACTTGCCTCTTGCATCTTGAAACTTTATTTTCAAACTAAATGACAATCTCCAAATCCTCCAGCGGATAAGAGACGCAGGCGTGGACATGGCCGAATCTCTTGTCTGACCTCCGCACTGAAGCTCCCGCCGGTTGAAAAACCTTGCCCGACAAGACCTTCACCCGGCACTGGCTACATTCCCCGGAGCGGCAAAGGGTGGGAATAAGGACCCCCTGCCTTTCCAGGGCAGCGGCCAGAGACTCACCGGAGCGGGCCTCCACGGTTCGGCCGGCCGCCAATTTAATACGAACCGGATTATCGGCCTTTACCTGCCCGGGCCAGTTCGGCGCCCGGGTGATGTCAACCGGCGGGCCGTAAACTTCCTTGCGTATCTTCCTTCCGGGAATCCCCAATCTTTCCAGTTCAGGGAGGCAGAAGTCATACATGGCCTGGGGACCGCACAGATAGAAGGTCTTATCCCCCAAATCCGGGATGATTTTCCGGATTAATTCGCCGGTGATGAAACCTGAGGCGCCGATGTATCCTGCCGGGGGATCTTCAATAACCGGAAGATAGTGAAAATGATCGAAGTGGTCTGAGATTTCCAGAAGAGAATGGTGAAAGATGGCCTCCCGAATATTTTTATTACCGTAGAAAAGAAAGATTTCCCGGTCCAGGCCGCATTCCGCTGCCTCCCGAATCATGCTCATAAAAGGGGTTATCCCGCTGCCCCCGGCCAGACAGACCATGGTTTTGTCGTGGAATAAAGGATTGTAGTAAAAATGGCCCTCCGGACCGGAACTCTGAAGAATATCTTCCTTTCCGACACTGTCTAAAAGAAAATTGGAAACCAGGCCCCCTTCCAGGCGCCTGATGGTCAGATCGTAATACCCGGTCTGGTTGGGCGCAGAAGAGATACTGTAGGGCCGGCTGGTCCGAACCCCGCCAATTTCCAGAAACAGGGCGATATATTGCCCCGCCAGAAAAGGCGGAAGATAGCCTTCCGGGGAAACGAATCTCAAAGTCCTTACCGAGGGTGTTTCGAAAATGATATCGGAAACACGTAACGCTAACTGTTTTGGATGGAGCCGTTGGATATAGGGGTCGGCCAGATCCTTCTGGGCCGAATAATCCAGACCGTACTTCCGGCTGAAATCCCTTTCTTCCACGATCCGGTCATAACCGTCAAATTCCCTGAACAATTCTTTTTGCATCATCCCCTCCTATTTCCCATCGAGTTCCCGGATAATCGCCTTGGCGGCCGTTGCCCCGGCCTGAAGGGTGGGTTGAAATCCGCAGTCCCCGATCCATCCGCTGGCAAAGGAAAGGCCCTGAATGGGGGAAGTCCGTCCGGGTTGAAAAAACATGGAATCCTTGGTGTATTGTTCAAAGCCGTATATGGCCCCGTTGGGATGTCCCAGGTAGCGCATGTGGGTCAAAGGGGAAGCCACCTCGATTTCCTCGATATGGCCCCGCACACCCGGAAAGGCCGCTTCTACCCGACGCAGCATGGATTCGGCACAACGGAATTTCATCCGGTGGTATTGCGTCGGAGGGATCCGGAGCCAGGGCTCGCCGTATTTCAGGGTCACCACACTGGCCTGACAGGTTCCCGGCGGCGAAAATCCGGGGTCGGATACATCATAACAGCTCATGGCCATAAATTGATTTTCCATATCCAATCCCTGCATCTCCATAAGATTTTTATCCGTAATATCCGTATGGCCCGGGAAGAAGGTCATGGACCCGGTGAATCCCAGTTCTTGCGGTTCCCGGTCGAATCCGATATAAAGGACAAAACCCGAAGGGCTGAGAGTCCGGCCGCGCATCTCCTGAAACACCGGCTCCGGGACATTTCCCGGGCCGATAAGCCGGGTATAGGTGGTCACCGGAGAGCAATTGGAAATCACATGACGGGTATTGATCCGGTCCCCGTGTTCGGTAACCACTCCCTCGATCCGGCCCTTTTCAACCAGGATCTTTTGGACACCGCAATTAAAGCGGATCGTTCCGCCCTGGGACAAGAACCGGTTGGCCAGGGCATTGGAGAGGGCCTGGGAGCCTCCTTTGATATGAAAAGGCTTGAGCTCGATATAGGTGAAAAAAAGCATGGACAGATAGGCAAAAGACAAACGGGTCGGGGGCAGGCCCAAGAAACCCCAGTACAGGGAAATGGCGCATTTCAACAAGGGATCGGTAAAAAGATCATCCAGAACCTCTATGGCCGGTTTAAAAGCGTATTGGTAAAGGACCGGGAATTTTTCCCGGGAAGGCTCCGGGTCCTTGAAATAAAAGGCCGCGAGCATCTGAAAGGCATACTGATAGGACAGGTCAAAAAATTTTTCAATCCCCTCCTTTTCCCTGGGAAATTTTTCCTGCAAGGCGGCGATGACCTGTTGCCTGTCGGGCTTAAGTTCCAGCCTGAAATCCCCCGGACCGATCACATTATAGAGGTCCTTGATTTCCACCAATTCCAGCTCCTCCAGGACCCCCAACTGGGAGAGCAACATCCTCAAAGGGCCGGGATTTTCCGGAGTCCCCACTCCGCTGAGCTGATGCAGGGCCACTTCGAACTCAAAGCGTCCCCGGCAAAAGCTGGTGGCACATCCCCCCGGGATATTATGCCGCTCCAATAAAAGGACCTTCAGGCCTTTTTGGGCCAGGGCGGTCGAGGCAGTCAATCCCCCGTTTCCGGCACCGACAACGACCACATCAAATTCTTCCATGGTTGTTCTCCTCTGCTAGTCGCTTAGTAAATCAAAATCGACAAAGTTTTATCAATCATACGGCGAAATTCCTGCCGGGTGGGTGCAGCAAGAGGAACACATTTATATTCTCAACCCGCAACCCGCAACCCGTAACTCGTAACCCGCAAGGCTTTAATGCACCGACATAATCCTCGACAAACACACCAGTCCCGGGAAATGCCTGATCATCCCTTTGATCCTGATCCTCCTGGATCGTATGGCCTCCAGGACTTCCTTTCCAGGGCCGTCAAAATAATAAGGCAGTCCCCATCGTATCCGCACATTGGATAAGGCCATAACCATATCGGCCTCGGACTTGATAAGGAGTTGGGGCCGGGACTGAATCCCGGGGTGTATGGTCAAAATTCCTCCCTGGAAATCCAGGGTCAAAGCCACTTCGGCATCGGTAACGTCAAGCCCGATCCTCAGACGAAGCTTACGGAAGTCCCGCACCTTGTGAGGGTGCTGTTCAAAATTCTGGGTCAACAGGTCTTTGAGCATGACCGCCAACCCGATTTCTTCCGCCCCAGGGGCGAAACGGATTTCAAAAGAATCTGTCATGTTAAATCCTCAGGCCCCATGAGGCGACAGGAATTATGAAAATACCGCCGTCGTAAGGGCGGGTATTAAACCCGCCCCTACACAATTCCACTTTTACCGTCATTCCCGAATGTCTTTATCGGGAATCCAGGTTTTTCCAGAAAATGAGAAAACCAAAGTCCCTGAATTCCGCTCCCCGATTAAGAACGTCGGGGACAAGCTTAAAGCATGCCGGAATGACGGTTAAGGGGCGCATTAGCAAAAAAATACGCTGTAGTAATAACGAATGCTGAATATCGAAGGAAAGGAAAAAATCCAGTCATGATTCGAGATTCGATGTTCTATATTCAACCTTCGATTTTCGCAATAAACCCTCATGCCTAAGGGGGGCGCCGATGAATTATGAAAATGGTTTTCTCTGAACTCTGAGATCCAAACTCCGAACTCCGAACTTTTTTTCGCGCTAAAAAGCCTTCAAATACACCTGAAGCACCTCCTCAGGGTCCGGGATCATTTTCGGATTGTAGATGATGGAACCATCGCTCATGGCTAACTCCGCACAGGGCCTTAAAGCCCCTTCCTCGATGCCCACATCTTTCAGGCTCAAAGGCAACCCGAGCCTTTTCAAGAAATGCTCCATTTCAAAAACGGCCGCTTCTCCGCCTTCCTGCTTCGTCATTCCCTGAGTGACCACGCCCATGGCCTCGGCAATATCCGCCAGAAGTTCGGGGGTCTCTTCCAGATTGAACCGCATCACATGAGGCAGGAGGATGCCGTTGGCCAATCCATGGGGTAAACCGCAAACCGCCCCCAGGGAATGGGCCATGGCGTGGGTCAGTCCGAGCAGGGCATTGGAAAAGGCCCAGCCGGCCATCAAGGCGGCAAGCTGCATCTGGCCGCGGGCCATCAAATCAGAACCATTACTGACCGCCAGGGGCAGATAGCGGGTGATGAGCCGAATGGCGTGAAGGGCAGCCCCATCGGAGATGGGGTTTCGTTGTTGGGAGCAATAGCTTTCCACGGCATGGGTCATGGCATCCATCCCGGTGGAAGCCGTCAGATTCGGCGGCAGTCCCTCAGTCATTTTCGGGTCCAGGATGGCCACGCGAGGAGTATTAAAATATTCATAGATAAGGATTTTTTGTCCCTGCTGCCGGTCCATGACGACCGCCGCACAGGTCACTTCCGATCCTGTGCCGGCCGTGGTGGGGATAACGATATGGGGCGTCTGGGGTCGGGTGAGTATCTGCATGCCTTGAAAATCTCTGAGGCTTCCCCCTTCGGTCATAATGATGCACATCCCTTTAGCCGTATCGATGACGCTTCCTCCCCCCAGGCTGACCATGACATCAGCCCCGGAAGACAAGGCCAGGGAGGCCCCCCGGTCGACCACCTCCATGCCGCTGTCCTGGGGAATATCCTCGTAGATACCGGACAGAGTAGACCCCATAATGTCTTTGACCTGGTCGACCATTCCGGTGGCAACGACTCCAGGATCAGTCACCAGGACCGCTTTATGGCCTAATCTTTTCACTTCATAAGGCAGGTCGGATAGGGACCCTTTTCCGAAAAGGACCTTGGTGGGAGCAAAATAATTAAAATTCAAATCGGCATCGTAGGTCATGTTTTCACCTTTTAATCATCCGGAAATCGGGACTCCAGTTCGGTCAGACAGCGGATGGACTCCTGCACCCCCTTCACATACTTGACCACATAGGGCAGGTTACCTTTCAATTTGAGCTTCCCCTGCATCATGGCCTTGACTGCATCCAGCTCCTTCAGGGCCACCTGCTTCCAGCGGATATAATCACCGGAGATAATAAATTTAGCCTTCTCGGCCTTTTCCCTGTCCACCATACAGATTGCGTTGACCTTCCCATCTTCGAAATCAAGGTAGAGGTATTGATCTTCCGGGAGACCGGCTGCCGGGTCTTTTATGATAAAACAGCCGATATCCCCTTCCCAACCCTTGTTAAATACGGCAAAATCCTGGCTGGCCCTGACCTTCTCTTCCCAGGCCCGGCACCAGTCTTGGGTGAAAACATCCAGTTTGGCCATGATCTTATTTCCCTCCTTTTCGAAAAAGGTTGTTGTTTACAAAGGAAAGCCCGAGGACGGATAAGGTTTGGGGGAGGGGGAATCCTTGCTCATCCAGCCCCCGGATCCGGTAATATTCCATTTTCATTAAGTTTTCATCGGGAATACTTCCTTCAGCACCACCCTCTGATAACGGCCTTAAGATCCTTTTAGGTAATCGATCTTCCCTGCCGGTCAGACCCATGATGTTATTCAAGGCCCGTTTCAGAATCCAGGACCTTTGGCCCACTTCCATGAATTCCTTCAGATCGAATTCATAACCGGTCACGGCATTAAAACCCTTCAAAAGATTGGTCAGGCCCATGGTCCAGTGGACAAAGTGGCAGACACAAACCGTGTTGGCCATCTGTCCCAGGTTTTCGGATAAATAAACCATCTCGGCCTTCCCCTGGCTTTCCTGGGCCGTATAGTCCTCTTTAAGCCCCGCTTCCGGCCAGGAGACCACCCCCTGTTCAACGGCCTGAACCGAGTGTTGCAGGTGGCAGGCCCCCCTGTTAGATGTCATATAAGCCAGGGCCATTCCATGAAACCCCCGGGGGTCGTGCATGGGGAGTTCCAGCCCCTTGATGGTCACCTCAAAATCCTCGGTCTCCGGCCCTAAATCACGGGCCAGGGCCCGGCTCCCCTCAGCGGCCCGGTCTCCAAAACCTTTTCTGAAGGCGATTTTTTCTATCAGATCCAGAACCGCATCCATATTGCCCCAAGCAATCTCCAACCCGTCCAGATCGGTCCCAGCCAGCAGGCCTCTTTCAAAGGCCTCCATGATAAAAGCCATGGTAGCTCCGCAACTGATGGTATCGATCCCCAAACGGTTGCACAATTCATTGGCCCGGACTACGGCCAAGAGGTTGTTGTTCATGATCAGGGTGCCGAAGGCGGCCAGGGTCTCATATTCCGGCCCAGGGCCTTTAGATACCGGATAGGGAGGATCCAGGAACTCGACCACGGGTTTGCAGCCGATGGGGCAGGCATAACAGGCCTTCCGGCCTTTGATTAGCTTCTCCACCAAGGCAGGCCCCCCAAGGGCATCGGCCATTTCATAGTCGACTCCGACAGACCAGTTTTTTATAGGGACATCTCCTGTCATCATTCCCAGATCCATGGCTGCTGCCGTGCCCAATTGGTGAAAAGAATCGGCCATCATGGAATCTTTGATGGCTTGAAGGGCCGCCTTTCGGGATTCCTGATAAGCCTCTGGCCGGGCTATGGGAACCTTTCCCGTACCCCTGACGGCTATGGCCTTGATCCTTTTGCTGCCCATAACCGCCCCCATGCCGGTCCGGCCCAGGTAATGGGCCTTGTCATTACAGACCGAGGCATACCTGACTAAATGCTCTCCGGCAGGTCCGATGGCCAGGACCCTGATGGGTTGTTTCCCCGGGTGCTGCCGGCGCAAGGTCTCCACCGTGGCATAGGTGTCCAACCCCCAGAGGTCTCCGGCCTCCCGGATTGCCGCCCGGCCGTCTTCGATCAAGATATAGGACGGCTTTTCAGCCCGGCCTTTGACCAGGATACCGTCCAGACCGGCCTTTTTAAGATCCGCCCCGAAGGCCCCGCCGGAACTGGATTCCCCCCAAAGGCCGGTCAATGGCGACCGGGCGCATAAGACAAAGCGGGAGCTGCCCGGAAAGGTCGTTCCCACCAGAGGGCCGGCCATGATGAGGAGTGAATTTTCCGGAGACAGGGGATCGGCCTCAAACCCGGCGGTTTCGAAAAAAAGACGGGCACCCAGGGTGCCGCCTCCCACATAGGATCTTAACCAGGAAGGAGGGAAGCTTTTGATTGCAGTCTCACCGATGGTCAAATCCACTTCAAGGTATTTATTAAAACTTCCGGACATGATAATCCTCTTAGACCCTCATACTCCATGGGATCACAAAAGATGAAAATATTCGCATTTTCAAATTAAGCCCCTTAGTTTTTCCCCTTATTCTTTTCCATCTCCATCTCCCGGAGTTTTCTCCGCAGAACCTTGCCGACCGTGCTTTTCGGGAGTTCATCCATAAATTCCACCATCTTGGGAACCTTATAGGCGGCCAGTTTTTCCCGGCAAAAGGCTATGACCTCTTCCGGGGTAAGGGTTTCTCCTTCCTTGGGGACCACAAAGGCCTTAACCGTTTCACCGCGGTAAGGGTCGGGTACCCCCACGGCACAGGCCTCTTTTATTTTAGGGTGTTCAAAAAGGACTTCGTCGATGTCTCTGGGATAAATGTTGAACCCGCTGGCAATGATCATGTCTTTTTTGCGGTCGACGATAAAGAGATAGCCTTCATCGTCCATGTAGCCGATATCACCGGTATAAAACCAGCCATCCCGGATGGCCTTGGCTGTCTCTTCCGGGTTCTTGTAATACCCCTGGGTGAGTTGGGGTCCATTCAGGAGGATTTCCCCCACTTCACCTGTGTTCATCTCTTTCAGACCATCCACCACATCGACGATCCGGCAGTCCGTATCCGAAACAGGCACCCCCACACTGCCGGCCTTGGCCTTTCCCCTCCAGGGATTGGCATGGGACAGGGGAGAGGTCTCAGTGAGTCCGTAAACCTCCATGATCTGGGTCCCTACGGCTTCTTTCCATTGCTTGAGGGTGTCCAGGGCCAGAGGGGCCGCACCGGAGACACAACCCTTGATAAAGGAAAAATCGGTTTTGGGAAATTCCGGGTGATTCAAGAGCCCCACATAGAGGGTGGGAACGCAGGGGAAATAGTCCGGTCGATACTTTCGGGTCATTTTGAGGACCCCGTCAGGCTCGGGCTTGGGGACCAGAATGATGGTCATCCCCCGATAGATACAATGATTCATGACCGCCGTAAACCCGGCGCTGTGAAAGATGGGGAAGATCCCCATAAGGCTTTCCTGGCCCTCTTTGGCATCAAAGGTCCAGGCCCGAAGCTGCTGGACATTAGTACTCAGGTTCCCATGGGTGAGCATAACCCCTTTGGAAACCCCGGTTGTCCCTCCAGTATAGAGCAGGGCGGCTATGTCATTAAAGGAAACCTCGGCCTTGAGGGCTTCATCTCCTGCCCGGGGACCAGGAGGGTATTTCCGGATCAGATCCAGAAAATCATGGACCCCTTCCCCGGAACCGGTTTTGCGGTGCATACTTTTTTTAATCAGAGGGAAAAGTTGTTTGGCTGGAAAAGGAAGATAATCCCGGATGTGGCAGGCGATCACCATTTTGATCCCGGTCTTATCCTTCAATTTAAGGATCCTGGGGACCAACAGGTCCAGGGAAATGGCCATAGTGGAATCCGAGTCGTTGAGCTGGTGTTCCAACTCCCGCTCGGTGTACAGGGGGTTGGTCATGACTACTACGGCGCCCAGACGGAAGACGGCGTAGCAGGCGATGAACCCCTGGGGAATGTTGGGAAGCAGAATGGCTACCTTGTCTCCCTTTTTTACCCCCAGATCCTGCAAGGCGGCGGCAAAGCGGTTGACCAGGGCGTTCAATTCACGGTAAGAAATCTTCCTGCCCATCATCAGCAGGGCAACCTGATCGGGATAATTTCGGGCGCTCCGCTCCAGAGCCTGGCTCAAGGTGAAATTTTCATAAGCAATACCGGGTGGCACCTGGGGGTCATAGGCTTTATGCCAGATCCTTTCTTCCATCTCTCTTCCTCCTTTGGTTATAGGATTAGAGGCGAGGTGCTGCTTAATTCCTCCCTTTTAAACGATTACATCCCAATTTCCTGTTTTATCGTTTAGGTCTTGATACCTCCTTTTCTCATCAGTTCGCCGATAATAATGAGTCTCTGAATCTGGTTCGTCCCGGCTCCGAACTCGATGCCCTTCACGTCCCGGTACATCCGTTCGATAGGATATTCCCTTATAAAACCGTAGCCTCCGAATACCTGCATGGCCTTGCTGACGGCCCTGATCCCGGCCTCGGCACAAAAGAGCTTGGCATAAGAGGCCTCCAGCCTGACCCGTTTCCCCGAATCGGCCAGGGTGGCCGCCCAGTAGGAAAGGACCCTCCCGGCCTGGATTTCCGTCCGGATGTCGGCCAGGATCTCCTGCATCATCTGGAACTGGATGATGGGCTGTCCGAACTGGATTCTTTCCTGGGCATAATGAAAGGCCAGATCAAAGGCCCCCTGGGCCACGCCGATGGGGGCAATGGACCAGAAGATCCTCTCCCGGTCCAGACCACTCATCAAAACCCTGATCCCTTTGTTCTCCTCACCCAGGAGATTTTCCACCGGGACCTCACAGTCCTCAAAGAACAACTCCCCGGTGGGGGAACCTCTGGCCCCCAGCTTCTTCATGGGTTTTCCCCTGGAAAACCCAGGGAACCCTTGCTCGACAATAAAAGCGGATATCCCGTTCTGAGCGGCTTCCGGATTGGTCTTGGCATAGACGATGACCACATCGGCCACCGGTCCGTTGGTAATAAAGGTCTTCGAGCCGTTAAGAATATACCGATCGCCCCTTTTTTCGGCCCGGCAACGTAAAGACAGGGCGTCCGAGCCGGCCCCCGGTTCGGTCAGGGCCAGGGCCCCGATCTTTTTCCCGGCAACAAGATCAGGGAGAAAACGCCGGCGCTGGTCTTCATTGCCGTTTCGGTAAATACTTTCGGTGCACAGGATCGTGTGGGCTCCATAAGTATTGCCCGTGGAGACGCACCCTCTCATCAATTCTTCCATAACCAGAACACAGGAGAGAAAATCGGCCCCGCTTCCCCCGTATTCCTCCGGCAGGGGCATGCCCAAAAGCCCCATTTCAGCCATGGCGCGGAAATTTTCTTCCGGGAAACGTTCTTCCTCATCGATCACCGCTGCCAGGGGGATCACCTGGTTATCGACGAAACGGCCGACCTGCTCCTTGACCATCTTCTGTTCTTCGCTAAACTCGAAATCCATGGCTAATCCTCCTCCTCATCATCTTTCTCCGGATCAGGCGGGAGGAAGTGTTGAATAAAATGGGTATTGAATCGGCCTGCTTTGAAAAGAGGATCATCCATGATCCGGAGGTGGAGCGGGATAGTCGTCTTGACCGGTTCGATCCTGAATTCCTCCAGGGCCCTTTTCATGATACGGATGGCCCCTTCCCTGGTGCGATTGTAGGCAATAAGCTTGGCGATCAGGGAATCATAAAAAATGGGCAGTTCATAGCCCTGGTAAAGATGGGTGTCCAGTCTCACCCCGAATCCACCTGGTGGACGGTAGACTTCGATGACGCCCGGAGAGGGCAGGAAATTCCTTTCCGGATCTTCGGCATTGATGCGGCATTCAATGGCCCATCCCCTGGGCTCAATAGTCTCCTGGCTTAAGGACAATTTGGCACCACTGGCCAACTGGATCTGCTCCCGGATTAAATCAACACCGGTAGTCAATTCCGTGACCGGATGTTCCACCTGGATACGGGCATTGATCTCCATAAAATAAAATTGGCCCTGTTCGTCGAGGAGAAATTCCACGGTTCCGGCATTAGCATAATGGACGGCCTCGGCCGCCCGGACGGCCATCCGGCCCATGGCCTGCCGCAGTTCCGGGGTGAGGACCGGGGAGGGGGATTCCTCGATCAGTTTCTGGTACCGCCTTTGAATAGTGCACTCCCGTTCCCCCAGATGGATGACCTTTCCCCTGCCGTCGGCCAGGATCTGGAATTCAACGTGTCTCGGCTGGCTCAAATATTTTTCGACATAGAGTTCTTCATTGCCGAAGGCCATCCGGGCCTCGGCCTGGGCAATGGAAAAATCTTCCTCAAGGGTCTGCCGGTCCGGACAGATCCGGATCCCCCGCCCGCCGCCTCCGCCCGAAGCCTTGATCATTATAGGGTAACCGATTTCTTCCCCAAGGCCTATGGCCTCTTGAAGCGTGGCCACCCCTTTTTCGCTGCCGGGAATAACCGGTATGCCGGCCTCTTTCATGATCCTTTTGGAGGCGATTTTCTCCCCGGCCATCCGGAGATTTTGCGGGGTGGGGCCGATAAAAATCAGCCCTTCCTTTTGGCAGGCCTCGGCAAAGGCCTCGCTTTCCGCTAAATAGCCGTATCCGGGATGTACGGCCTCGGACCCGGTTTCCTTGGCTGCCTTGATGAGGCCCCTTATGTCCAGATAACTTTTGGCGCTCGGAGGGGGGCCGATACAGACCCGTTCGTCGGCCGGCTCGAGGTGCAGTGATCGGCTGTCAGCCTCGGAATAGACGGCCACGGTCTTTATCCCTAATTCCTTGCAGGTCCGAATGATCCGGAGGGCAATCTCTCCACGGTTGGCGATGAGGATTTTGGAGAACATGATTTTCCTTATGCTCAGGACTTCTCGATGATCAATATCAAATCATTGTCTTTCAAGGCCGTTTCATTGGCTGCAATGATCTGGACCACCTTTCCGTCCGAAGGTGATTTAATCTTCTGAAAGACCTTCATGGTCTCCAATAGCCCCAATATCTGTTTTTTCTTGACCAGAGCTCCTTCTTCGATATAGGGGGGTTGATCGGGGGCCGACCGGCGGTAAAAAACCCCGGACATGGGGGCCCGGACTTCGATTAAATGGGAACTTCCTGTTTCTGTCATATCAATCTCCTGTTTTTATTTCACCTGAATAGAATGAGCTCATGACCCGCAAGGGCACTAACAAACATGAAAATACGTCTACAAGAGGCGATGGGCTATAGGCAAGGTACAAGGATCAAGATTTTTGTTCTTGCAACTTTATTCTTAAACTCAGATCCGATCCCAGACCCCTGACCCCTATTTTCCTCCTATTTTACTGGCTTCTCAGCCCCAATATCTCCCGGGCCTCGGCCGGATTGGCGATTTCTTTGCCCACTTCCCGAATGATCCTGGCCAGGGCCTCCACCAGAACGCCGTTGCTGGCGGCCTTTTCCCCGCTTTGGAGGTAAAAGGTGTCTTCCAGACCGGAGCGCACATTTCCGCCTAATTCCACACATTTTCGGTGGAGGTCCCAGACCTCCTTCCGGCCCACGGCGATGACCTGCCAATGGGCGCCCGGGGGCATTTCTTCCTTGAGCAGGGGAAGCCACTGCGGTTTGGCCGGCATGCCGCTGGCGACACCCATGACCAGGGATATATGGGCCGGCCCTTCAAACATTTTGTTCCGTTGGAAGAGACCCACACTCCGGACGATACCGCTGTCAAAGCACTCAAACTCGGGGACGACGCCATTGGCCTTCATGACATCGAGGAATCGCTGGACCTTGTCCACCGGGTTATCAAAGAGGGATGGCGGCCAGGCCCAGGAGCCATCGTTTTTAAGTTTCAGATAATTCAAAGAGCCGGCGTTACAAGCGGCCATTTCCGGTTTGAATTTTTCTAAACAGGCGGCCGGACCGCTGATATCCGGTCCCATTACCCCGGTGCTCATGCAGATAAGTATTTGCGGGACCCGGGCCTTTATCGCCGCCAGGATATCGCCGACGGTTTTGAGATCCCAGGTGGGCAAATGGCCCAGACCCTGACCCTGGTTCCGAAAATGGACATGGACTATAGAGGCTCCGGCATCATAGGCCTGTTGGGTGTGGTCGGCCATCTCTTCCGGAGTGACCGGGACGTGATGCACCGCCGGATCAGTAAGGACGCCTGTCAGGGCGCAGGTGATAATGGTTTTGGTTTCCATAGATTTCTCCTTTTTCGTCATTCCCGATATCAAAGGTCTTAGTATTTTCCTTCGAAATTCATGATTCCCTTTTTCGATATTCGACATTCGTCGTTAATTTTTACGTCGGTCCTGTTCCCTGTCCCCTGGCCCGACAGGGCAGGGTTTCCTGTTTGTCCCTGATCAGATCCAGGGCCTCGATGATCCGTTTTCGGGTATCCTTGGGTTCGATGACTTCATCGACCATCTGGGCCGTCCAACTGCGCGCCGCTTCGAAAATATCGATCCGCTCCCTGGAGCGGTTCAGATACCCTTCATAGGCGTCTTCCTCGATCCCCCGGCCGTAAACCTGCCGATAATCCAGGGTGGAGGCTTCCACGGCCAATCGGGCAATAGGCCAGGCATAACAGAGATCGCCTCCCAGACCTTTGGCACTCCCCAGGAGTATTCCGCCGCCATCCCCATAGGATTCCCTGAGTATGATGCTGATCTTGGGAATGGTGGCCGTTGCATAAAGATCGAGTATTTTCCCAAAATGTCTCAAGAGCCCCAGGGCCTCCTGGTCTTCTCCGGGCACCAGCGGCGGGGTATCGACCAGATTGATCAGGGGGATATTATAGGCATCCAGGACCTGGAGAAAACGGTAGTATTTATCACAGGAATTGATCTCCAGGATGCTTCCCGCTTCACCGGGATTGTTGGCCACCAGGCCGACCACCTGGCCGTTGAAACGGCAGAAACAGGTGATCAGATTTTTGGCATACTCGTTTTTGATCTCCAGGTACTCTCCGTCATCTACCAGGATCTTGATGACCTTATGCATATCATAAGTCTCTTCGTATTGATCAGGGACAACAGCCATCAGTTCTCCCACTTCCCGGTCCTGTGGATCGGAAGTCTCGCGCCGGGGCGGTTTTTCAAAGCAGTTGGCCGGAAGAAAACCCAGGAGTTCTCTGGTCTTTTGGAGGGTTGCGCGATCGTTATCGCCCACCAGATCGCAGGTGCCGCTGTACATCATGTGATAATCAGCCCCTCCGACATCATCCCCGATCTTTTCAGAGGTGGCGGCCTGGGTCATCCGCGGACCACCGAGCCAGAGATGGGCCGTGCCCCGGCTCATGAGGAGAAAATCGCACAGGGTCGGGCAATAGGCCTGTCCGGCGATGCAGGGGCCCATGAGGACGTTGATTTGGGGGATCATTCCCGAAAACCTGGATTCCAGGGCAAACCACCAGTCGATGCCGGCCGAAGGGACATCCTGATAGCCCAACCGGCCCCCCGAGGAATCCAGAAGCCAGACCATGGGGATCCTCCAGCGGGCGGCCATCTCCATTAATTTAACGAACTTCAGTCCGTGCTGGGTGGCGATGGACCCCCCCAGGACGGTGAAATCGCTGGCATAGACGGCTATC
>JACRBX010000013.1 GCA_016219225.1 Deltaproteobacteria bacterium | reverse complement strand
TGCAGGGGATTATGATGGGCCAGACCGTGGATGTCTCCGAACCCAGAGCGGCCGCTGCGGACAAAAAATTACGGGCCGAGTACGGGTCCAAATATGATTGGCCGGCAGTCACCATCCTTCATTATGACGGGGCCCGCATCCTTCTCAAGGCCCTGGATATGGCCGGTCCCAATCCCGAGGCAATTCGGGACGCCCTGGAGAAGATCGACAATTTTGAGGCGGCCACTACCGCGGTCCCTAAAAAACCCTTCAGTAAAGAGGATCATGAAATCCTGGATCCGAAAGGGGTTTTTCTCGGGGTCTGGAAGGATGACATTGTGGTCAGGGCAACGCATTAGCAGCGGTCAGCGATCAGCAATCATCTGTCAGCTTTCAGTAAAATCGTAACACTTCAGCCTTTTGAAAAATCTGAAGCTGAACCTGAATCATATGGATACGTAAAATCTTTTCCATCATGGGGTTGGCTGGCTGCTGACAGCTGATCGCTGAATGTTCCAAAAAGAGAAAGGAACCAAATGGATTACACAACAATCTTGCAAATTTCCATCTCCGGCTTGGCCATGGGGGCCATTTATGCCCTCATTGCCGAAGGCTTCTACATCGCCCATCGGATTACCAACACCCTCAATTTCGGTCAGGGTGATTTCCTGATGTTGGGTTGCTTCATTGCCCTCCTGTTCATTCATTTAAACTTCCCCTATCTGCTGGTTTTTGTGTTGGTGGTCGTTTTCCTGGCCTTGGCGGGAATTGTGCTGGAAAGGGTGGCCATAAGGCCCGTAGCCCATGCCGGACTTTCCTATGTTCTGACCGGCATGGGCTTTGCCATGATCGTTCAGAATGCGGTCATCGTCCTCTGGGGCAACCATGCCCGGCCCTTCCCCTCCCTTTTCGGTGGCAGCCGGGCAGAGGCGGTGCATCTTTGCGGAATAGGGTTTTTCCCCGAAGAGATATTCATCATCCTGGCCTCACTGGCCGTGATGATCTGTTTCTTCCTCCTTTTAAAGAAGACCCTCATCGGCAAGGCCTTTTCGGCCGTGGCCTACAATGCGGATACGGCCTTTCTTTTCGGGATCAATGTGATCCGGATAAAAGTGGCCGCCTATATCATCGCCTCCATCCTGGCCGGGATCAGCGGGTTCCTGGTCGGCCCGGTGGCCACGGTCGAACCCTTTATGGGCTTCAAGCTGACTATTAAGGGCTTTGCCGCAGCCATCCTGGGCGGTTTTATGAACCCGGTCGGCGTACTGGTGGGGTCCTTACTCCTCGGGTTGATTGAAAACTTTGCCTGTTTGATGACCTCCGAATTCGGGGATATGATCGCTTTCTTGTTGATTATTGCCGTTCTTATTTTCCGGCCTTCCGGTCTATTTAAGGAACAGGAAATTTATTAGACTACTGAACACAGGCCCCCGAGGAGGCGCCGCAAATTATGAAAAAAAATTTTGACGAATCCCGCCTTGCGGGACTTAACGCTGAACGGTATTTTCTTACCAATTGGGTTGATGGTCTTTATCGATTCGGTCCCATAGGCTTATTTATGGTCTTTCCCCTTTTCTTCCGGGGGGACTACGTCCTGAGCCTGGGTCAAACCATAGGTTATTACGCCATAGCGGTGATCGGCCTGAACCTTCTGGTGGGGTACACCAATCAGATATCCATCGGGCATTCGGGATTTATGGCCGTCGGTGCCTATACCTCCGCCCTGCTGGCTACGAAACTGGGCTGGCCGCTCTGGTTGACCTTGCCTTTGGCCGCCCTGTCCAGCGGCCTGGTCGGATTGATCGTGGCCCTTCCGGCCATACGGACCCGCGGCCTTTATCTGGCCATGATCACCATAGCCTTCGGTTTTGTAGTGGAGATATTGAGCCAGAGATGGATTTCCCTGACCGGGGGGACCATGGGCATTTACGGAGTGCCCACTCCCAGCCTGTCCGGAAAGGAACTCGGCCCCTGGGGGTATTTCTATCTGGTAGCCATCACCTGGGCCTTACTGCAATGGATGGCCGATAATCTGGTGGAATCCCGCTGGGGGAAGACGCTCATTGCCCTGAAACACAGCGAAGACGCGGCCAAAAGCATGGGCATATCCATAACCAAACAGAAGGTGATCGCCTTTGTCATCAGCGCGGCCTATGCCGGTATTGCCGGATTTTTTCTGGCTCACCAGACCGGCTATCTGAACTCCGACAGCTTCACCGTTCACATTTCCATGTTTCTTCTGGTCGCCCTGGTCATCGGAGGTTCCGGAAGCCGCTGGGGTCCCCTGGTCGGTGCCGCCCTGTTAACCTTCATCAATCAGGTCCTGGCCGGACTCTATGAATACCGGTTTTTCCTTTACGGAGGAACCTTCCTGGCCGTTTTGACCCTGCTACCGGAAGGGGTCGTGGGCCTGGCAGAAAAAAGAATCCGAAGGGTTCTCAAGGCAAAAGTACTCCCGGAGAGCAGGGATGAAGATTCAGCACAGGATATCAGCGCTTTATTTGAAAGGCGGGAGCCAAAAGATCCGGGCAGCACCATCCTGACCATCAAGCAACTTTCCCGCTCCTTCGGCGGTCTGATGGCTGTCAATGGATTGGACCTTTCGGTCCGGAATGGACAGGTCCACGCCATTATCGGACCCAATGGGGCCGGCAAGACCACCCTGATCAATCTCATCACCGGCAGTCTGAACTCTCATCAGGGAACCATCATTTTCAACAACCTGAACCTGAACGGTCTAAAAGCCCACCGCCGGGGCAGCCTCGGCATGGCCCGCACCTTTCAGAATCTCAAGCTCTTCAGTGAGATCAGCGTCCTGGATAATGTCCTGGTGGGTTTTTACCGGCACTTCAGCAGTGGATCTGTTTCTTATGCCCTTTCTCTGCCGGCCTCCCGGAAAGAAGAGGCCGGTTTCAAGGACAGTGCCCTCAATCTCCTCCGGTTCGTCGGGATCAGCCATCTGGCCTCGAAAAGTGCCGGTGACCTGTCTTACGGGCATCAAAAACTCTTGGAGATTGCCCGGGCACTGGCCTTGAAACCGGATCTCCTTTTGCTGGATGAGCCAGTAGCCGGTCTAAACCGTTCAGAGGTCGAAGAGGTCTTTAGCCTCCTCTCAAAGCTCCGGGCCATGGGGATGACTATTCTACTTATCGAACATAACATGGATTTCGTGATGCGCATCTCGGATCGGATTTCCGTGCACAACTTCGGGATTAAAATCGCCGAGGGGACCCCTCAGGAAATCCGCAGGGATCCGAAGGTGATCGAAGCCTATCTGGGACGGGGCGACCTGGCCAAGACCCTTGAAAATATTCGCCGGAAAGAAGGATAAGAAGCATGATGTCTAATCCAGTCAAACAGAATACGTTGACCATTGCTCAGCAATCGGTGGTCAGCGTCAAGGGACTTTCCGTCCGTTATGATAAAGTCCAAGCACTCAAAGGGATTGATGTCGAGGTTGGTCAGGGGGAAGTGGTCAGCCTGATCGGGGCCAACGGGGCCGGCAAGACAACGCTGGTCATGGCCGTCTCCGGTCTGGCCCCCATTGTCGAAGGTCAGATCCTCTTTGAAGGCCATGATCTTGGAACATTCAAGCCCCACCAGATCGCCGGACTCGGCATCGCCCATGTGCCTCAGGGCAAACGGATCGTCCCTGATTTAACCGTCAAGGGAAATCTGGAGTTGGGGGCCTATCGATTCCAGAGGAGGGACCGAAACAAGGTGCTACGGCTCATGGAACAGGAATTCGAGCGTTTCCCCATCCTTGGGGAGCGCAGGAATCAGATCGCCTCTTCCCTGAGCGGGGGGGAGCAGCAGATGCTGGCCATATCCAGGGCCATCATGATGGAGCCGAAATTCATCATGATGGATGAGCCATCCATAGGATTGGCCCCTCTGGTGGTCGAACAGATCATGAAGGCCATCTGGCACCTTCATAAGACCGGGATCACCATACTCCTGGTCGAACAGGCGGCTACCCTGGCCCTGGCCCTTTCCCATCGCGGATACGTCCTGCGGAACGGCGAGATCTTCATGCAAGGCACGGCCCGGGAACTTCAGAACACCCCTGAGATCATCAAGGGGTATATCGGCGGCTGAAAAGGCCGAATTCTTAATCAGAACGCAGATTTTCGCCGATATACGCAGATAACTATTCTATTTACGGGAGGTAACTATGCTGGAAACCAGTTTCGGCAATATTTTGGACAAAGCGTTTATAAAGTATAAAGACCGGGTGGCCTTCAAGATAAACGGTCAGGTCTATACCTACAGGGAAGTCGAGTCGGCCGTCAATAAACTGGCCAACGCCTTTATCGGCCTGGGCCTGAAAAAAGGCGACCGGATCGTCATCATGACCACCAACTGCATAGAATATCTCTATGCCGATTATGCCGCGGCCAAGGCCGGCCTGGTGATGATCCCTTTGAATGTCATGTTGACCTTTAAGGACATCGATTATCGGATAAAAGACTCCGGGGCCCGGACCATACTCCTGGATGAATTCTTTTACCAGAAGGTGGGGCTGTTTTTCAAGGACTATGATTTTGTCCAGACCGTCATCGCCGTTACCGACCGGGAGGAGATTCTCTCCCAGGGGGTGATCGGTTTTTACCGGTTGTTGGAAAGTTCCCCGTCCACCCCCCTGGATGTGGGGGTAGAGCAGGACGACCTTCGGGCCATTATGTATACCGGCGGCACCACCGGGGAATCCAAAGGGGTCATGCATACTCATAAATCGTATGTAAGCATCATTTTCAGCTCTATTGTCGAAATGGATATTTCCGAGGGGGAGATCATGTTGCAAACCGCACCGCTGCCTCATGCCGCCGGTTTCATGATCCCCCCCTGCCTGTTAAAGGGCGGCAGGGTCGTTATAACCAATGGCTTTAACCCGGAAGAGACCTTCCGCCTGATTCAGGAAGAGAAAATCACCTGCACCTTTATGGTGCCCACCATGATCTATGGTTTCCTCGACCATCCGAAAAGAAATGACTACGACCTGTCGAGCCTGAAAACCATCATGTACGGCGCCGCGCCGATTTCCCCCAGACGGCTGGAAGAGGCCATGAAGGCCATGGGGCCCATATTCATGCAGGCCTATTCCCAGATGGAGGTGGCCAACCAGACCGCTTCCTTCACCAAACGCCAGCACCTGGAAGCCATTGAAAAGGGCAGGAAGGAAAGGCTGAAATCCTGCGGTATGCCGATCATCATGTCCCAGGTGCGTATCGTCGACGAGGACGATCAGGATGTGGAGACAGGAAAAACCGGGGAGATCATCACCCGGGGCCCTCACATGATGAAGGGCTACTGGGGCAAGGAAAAGGAAACGGGCAAGGCGATCGTGGGCGGCTGGCTCCATACCGGGGACATCGCCTACCGGGACGAAAACGGCTACCTCTATCTCGTGGACCGCAAGCACGACATGATCATCTCCGGGGGGATGAATGTCTACTCGACGGAGGTCGAGTATTGCCTGGCCATGCATCCGGCTTTGAGTGAGGTGATCGTTATCGGCATTCCCGATGAAAAATGGGGAGAGATGGTTCTGGCTATCGTGGTCAAGGCCGCAGGGAAAAAAGTCAGCGAAACCGAACTCCTGGAATTCTGCCGGGAGAATCTGACTGCCTATAAGAGGCCGAAACGGATCGAGTTCTACGAGGCCATCCCCCGGACGGCTTACGGAAAGCTGGATAAGAAGGCGGTCAGGAAGAAATACTGGGAAGGGCGGGAGCGGATGATTTAATTTTCCCGAAGACCTGACCAAAGCTATTTGAAATAGGGTGTTTAAACTGACTCTTCTTCAATTAATCCTTTCAATTTCTCAAAGTCCTCGTAAAATGCTTTCCTGATCTTGGGAAAACGCATGGCCGCCGCCGGATGAAAGGTAATCAAATAGGTCTTATCCCCCTTTTTAATCATTTTTCCATGTTCCCGGCTGACGGCCACCTCCCGGTCCAGGACGGCGAGTGCGGCTACGTGGCCTAAAAGAACGATGATTTTAGGATCGATGACCGCCAATTGCCGGAGAAGATGGGTGCGGCCGTGGGCGATATCCGCCCTGGTTGGGGTCCCCCGTTGGGGCAGATATTTGACCGGACTGGTGATGTAGACCTCTTTTTCTTCCAGTCCGATCTCCCGGATCAGCGACCGTAAAAACCTCCCCGATCTTCCAATGAACGGCCGGCCGACCTTGGCTTCCTCTTTGCCCGGGGCCTCTCCGATAAAGGCGATTTCCGCGTCAGGGTTTCCTTCACCGACCACTGCCAGGCCCACTTTCCCCTGCCGGCACAGGGCACAGGCCTCGATCTCTTCGGCAATTTTCAGTAATTGCGATTCCCTGGATTCATTCTTCATCGGTTTCTCGGAAAAAGAAAAGATTCAACCCCGATTGCCGGAAAATCTCGGAATATATGTGACGCTGGTCCGCCCTAATGCCACAATGCCCGGACGGTTATCTCTTGGGGTAGAGAAGCACTACGTATTCTTAACTTACCCACATATATGTTATCTTAACTTTTTGTCAAGGAGATTAGCAATGGGCCAGATCTCCTGAGGAACATTCGTCTTGGATTAAATTGGGCGCAGAGTTTCGCCGATACCCGCCCTATTTTGCCGTCAGACCTCCGACCCGGCCCCTTCCCTGGTGAAGGCCAGGGCAGGGGGCCGGACTTACCCGGGTTCAAAAAGAATATCGGGGCACCCCTTTGATCTCAAAAGCTGGTTGATCGGTCCTCCTTTCCCTTAAATTATTGTGACGGGAACTCCTCTTATTGCGCCGTCACCCCTCCATCCACGACCACACTGGAGCCCGTCACAAAGGCTGCCAGATCCGAGCAGAGCCAGATTACCGCGCAGGCCACCTCTTCCGGTTTCCCGAATCTTCCGACAGGATGCATATTCACCAGAAGTTGCATCATTTCCTCCGAGGCTTTCGCGGCAAACTGGGCAGTCATCCCGGTCTCAATGACCCCAGGGCATACGGTATTGACCCTAATCCCTGTTCTGGCATACTCGATGGCCGCCGCCTTGGTCAGACCGATTACACCGTGTTTTGAAGCGATATAGCTGGAAAGACCCGGCGACGGAGCAGCAAGCCCCCCCATAGAGGAAATATTGACAATAACACCATTCCCCTGCTTCACCATCTGCTGAATCTCATATTTCATGCAAAGGAACACTCCTCTCAGATTGATGGCAATAATCCGGTCCCATTCGGCCTCATCGATTTCAGCCAGAAGTGCCATCTGTTGCTGAACGCCCGCATTATTACAGGCATAATCAAGACGTCCGAACTCCTTGAGGGTTGTTAGAATCAAGTGTTGAACTTCTTCTTTCTTCGATACGTTACACTTTACGAATAGGCCCTGGCTGCCTGCCCCTTCAACTAATGCAACCGTTTCCTTCCCCCCCGCAACATTGGAATCCCCTACGGCCACAACCCAGGCGCCTTCTTTGGCGAAGGCCAGGGCTGTGGCCCTGCCGATTCCCGAGGTCGCCCCGGTTACCAGGGCGACTTTCCCCGTCATTGGTCCGGTCATTCGATCCCTCCTTTACCCGAATTAAACCGTTTTTCTTCCTCTGCGCCCATGATCAGCGTTTCAGCGTGCCTCCCGGTTTTCGCATGCCCAGGAGCTCTCTCCACTCATCCGGCGTCACCAATTCTCTGCCGAGTAAATTCAACATCGTCCTCGCAGCCTTGAACGTTTCAAGGTTATGCGTGATCATCTCATTTCTGTGTGGCCATCGCCATACGGTATCTTCCATGCCTATACGAATGTGGTGACCCAGAAGCAGGGCAAAAGTGGACAGGTAGGATGATGCCCTGCCTGAGGCGCACACGACAATCTGCGAATCTTCATCGATCTCCTTTATTCGGTTGCAGTAATGCATCAGCACTTCCACCATGGCTTTGGGACTATGCATAGGGGACCCGCCGGGGAGCGCGGGCAGGACTATCCAGTAGTAGGGTTTCTCAAGAACCCCTGTCTTGATAAGATACCGGTCCGCATTATCGATATCCCCATCGCTGTACACGGCAATCTGCGGCTTAACTCCTAATTCCTGGCATATCCGCGTTTTTTCAATGATGACATGAGGGGGCTTGACGAAAGCCGTATCCCCTAAAAACGTTGCCGTTGTATTTATCGGGGTTTGATCAAACAATCCATCCTGGCAACATTCGATAAATTTCTCCCAGTCGCCGTCGATGTTCGGGACCATGCAGCCGCACACGATTCTGTCGGGATAGGCCTTTCTGATGGGATCGATAACAAAGTGAAAAAGTTCCGGGTCGAGCGTGTTGTAACCGTTCTGATCCCTCACATGAATATGCACGTTGGGAGCGCCGGCTTCAAGGCAGGCAAGGGCCTGTTCCCTGGTTTTTTCCGGTTCAATAGGCTGATGGGGATTCCCCCTTCGGCTGTAAAGGGCGCCGACGATCGTCTGGCATATAAGGGCCTTCCGTGGAATTTGCCATTGAGGCTGCACCTCAACCTCAACACCGTATCTTGTGCCTATGGGATCGATGATCTCCGGAAGACCGAAAGAAAACCCGATGGCCTTGAAGTCTTCCTTTTTCCCAAGGGGATTAACATCCTTCTTCCACTCGTTTATATACTCCCAATTTACTTTGTCTTTGCCCATTGTTGACTCCTCATAGCTTGGATTACCTTAAACATCCTGAATCCCGTCTCCTGGATCCTGACTTCCCTCCTTTAGGGAGCCGTGACATCCATCAATTTCATGGTTTTCGGAACGCCATTTACATAACTGATTATCGGTATGGGATAGGACATGGTGTGTTTGATCCCGTATGTCTTCAGCCCGCCCAGGTGTGCGGTTCCCAAAACACTCTTCATGGTGTTCATCTTTTCCCATTTATCCCTCACCGTCGTGGAATCAAGACTCTGGGCCGCTTCGATGGCCTGGGCCAGCATCCAGAGATTATTGAACCCAACGATGATGTAGTAAATATGGCTATGGTTGAACTTGGTCTGGCACCGGCGCATCAGCTCATCAACAATCTGCGGATTGTGAGAGTCGCCCGGAAGAAGACTGTGCTGATAGAAAAGGGTTGACGCCTCTTTGCCTGCCACCTTCAGCGTATCCTCTGCCGGCTGATAGGTGGTAATGAAAATGGGTTTGGTGTAACCAGACTGCCGGGCCACTTTAAGAACGCCCCCCGTCATGGAAGGCCAGCCGTTAATCATCCCTATGGCATCCGGATTACGGGCCAGCATCTTTTTGGCGAGGGGGGTGAAATCTACTGTATCCAAGGCAAAGCCGACGACGTCCCCTAATACCGTGATCCCCCGTTCCTTGGCGATCTTCACGATCCAAGGTTGGATAAAGGGTATGGCGCCGTCATCCGGATGGGAAACCGCTATGGTTTTGACCTCAGGATGGGCCTGGGCCAGAAAGGTCAGCATGGTGATCATGCCTTCCACGGTGCCGTTGCAGGTGACAAAGGTATAAGGGGTCTTCGGTCCGTATTCGTCGGGTGTGACCACGTTGTAGATAGCCGCCCGTAGAATCTTGGCCGGTTCCGCCACGCTGTTTATGGCCACATTGGTGAAGGGCATGATACCTCCGACGATGAACTTTACTTTTTGATCATAAATGAGTTTCATTGCCGCACCGGCTGCACCCTCGGCCGTGCTCTTATGGTCCTCGGTGACCAGTTTGATCAGGTATTTCTCCCCCTTGATATCGATCCCGCCCTTCTCATTGATCCAGTCCACGGCCAAATGGCCTCCCTGCTCAATGACTCTTTCCGAACCGGCCGAAAACCCGGTCATACCGGCGATATATCCTATGGTCAAGGTCTTGGGTTGACCTTTTCCCTTTTGAGTCTTTTCCACACAGAGTCCCAAAGAGGGTGAAAGCATTAGTTCAAAAAACAAGACTGTGACGATACTGGCCTTAAAAAATAACACCCTTCTTGTGTTCATTTTCGCTCCTCCCCTTTTCTTAAGATATAAGATTTGTAAACTTTAATTTACCTCTCCACCGCGCCTGTCGATTGTAATGGGCTTTTTGATCCGGCTTCCTTTCCCTGTTCTTTCGGCAGTAATCGGTAGGCCTGATTACCCTTTATTTGTTCCGCATCGATAACAACATGAAGGACATTGACTCGACGACCGGACAAACTCTACTGGGCCGTACAGCCATTGTCTATGGGTACGGCCGCGCCGGACATAAAGGAGGATTCGTCGCTGGCCAGAAAGAGCGCCAGATTGGCCACTTCACCCGGATGGCCCAGACGTCCCTGATTCTGCATCAAGAGGTCATCCTGAGGAAGGCCTTGGCTTTTAAGAAGTTCGAGCAACCGTCCGGCCATGTCGGTATCGATGAATGCCGGGCAAACGGCATTAACCCGGATATTGTGCGGCCTCAATTCCAAGGCCATGGTCTTGGTCAGTCCGATGACGCCATGCTTCGAAGTGCTATAGGCGCCCAGTCCAGGAAAAGAGACTAAACCGGCGACTGAAGCCATATTGACGATTTGTCCGGCCCGGTTCCGGGACAGCATCTGCCGAACGGCATGCTTGGACACGAGAAAGACCCCCCGGAGATTTATGCCCATAATCCGGTCCCATTCCTGGGCGGTCATTTCGTGAATCGGTTTCCATATTTCGACCCCGGCATTATTGACCAGGATGTCCAGCCCTCCATAAGTATCAACGACGAATTGCACCATCCTTTCCACATGGGTTTCTTGGCTTGTGTCGCCTTCAATGGGAGCAGCGGTCCCTCCCTGGGTCTTAATCATCTCAACCGTTTCTTGAGCGCTCTCCCCGTTTACATCGTTGACTACCACCCGGGCCCCCTCTACGGCGAACCGCTCGGCTATTGCCCGGCCAATACCTCTTCCTGCTCCGGTTACCAAAGCCACTTTGTCCTGTAAGCGCATTTCTTTCTTCTCCTTCCGATTTTTATTGATCAACTCATTGGTCTGGCTGTCACCCATCTGATCCTTTTACCCATTTTCGAGTCGCCAGTCCAATTTCCTCCTCATTCGCCCCGGACATAATACCTATTCGACCTTCGCCAGCACATCCCACATATTCGTCCAATCCAGTTCCATCGAATGGATTTGACCATCTGATTCCAAAAACTTTTTCATGCGCTTTTTTGCAGAGGGTAGGATGGTGCTGAAAAGTCTTGATTCCTCCATGATTCCTTCTATCAGGGGTAATTCCGTTGCAGATAATATCGCCGCCTTGGCTGCCGAAACCGCGGCCGGTGGAAAAGTAGCCATCCGAAAGGCCAGGGCCTCAACAAACTTTGTTAGTTCATTCTCTGGCAAGGCCCGGTTAAAATAGCCATAACGCTCGCCCAGATCAGCTGAGAGATCATCAGCACCCAGGATGACTTCAAAAGCCCTGCAAACGCCGATGAGACGAGGCAGCCTTTGGGTACCACCGGCTCCGGGAATGATACCCAAAGGCACTTCGGGTTGGCCGATGAATGCCCGTCCGATGGCCCCGAACCTCATATCCAGGGCCATCAAAAGCTCGCTCCCGCCACCCCGGGCCCGTCCTTCGACTTTGGCGATTGTCGGTTTGGGCATTCGGCGAAGGGCTTCGCAGGCCCGATTTAGGTCATGAAGGTCTACCGATCGGGCGGCGGCCGGAGAATCAGGAAACTGCACCAGGGTGCCCACGTCAAAATGGGCTATAAAATAATCGGGATTGGCGCTGTCGAATACCACGACTCGGATATCCTTGTCGGCCGTCACTTCCACGGAAAGACGGAGGAATTCCGCAGCCATGTCCAGTGTGAGGATATTAATCGGTGGATGGTCGATGGTCACGAACAGAACCCCCCGTTCTATCCGAAACTTGAGAAATTGGAAGTTGTTATAGCTCATGGATTTCTCCTTCGAATTAAATAACCATCCCCCCATTGGGACTGATAACCTGCCCAACAATATAATTGGCATCGTCCGTAGCCAGATAGGCTACCAGCGAGGCAATTTCCTTGGCGTTGCCTAGTCGTCCGGCAGGTGTACGGGCGATGATCATCTGTTTGACCCGGTCGTCCATGCCGTCGAGCAACGGCGTATCAATGTATCCCGGCGCCAAGGCATTCACAATGATGCCGGAGCCAATGACCTCCTGGGCCACGGCCTTGGTAAATCCGATGATACCGGCCTTCGCGGCGGAGTAAGCAGGTACAATTGGTTCGCCATGCAGGGCCGTGACGGAGGACAGATTAATGATCTTCCCTTTCCTTTTTTCCTCCATGATTTTCAGGGCCTCCCGGGTGCAATAAAAAGTCCCGTTGAGATGGACATTCAACGTAATCAGCCACCATTCGTCTTCAAAGGAGGAGGTTATTTTCATGGATTCCTGCATTTTCCCTGTCTCCATCACCTCACCCATCGCCTTTAAGGCGGCATTATTGGACCTTTCTTTATAAACGACCCAGGATGGCGGCATGGCAATACCGGCATTATTGACCAGGATGTCGATCGTGCCGTAGGTCTCTTTCAGTTTCTTAAACATTCCTTTCACCTCGGATACGTTCCCTATGTCGGCCTTCAAAGCGATGCCGGAGGCACCCAGATCCTGAAGTATCCTGAGAGTCTCATCAATAGCCTTCTCATTGATGTCATTTACACCAATCTTAGCCCCTTCCTGCGCTAATTCAACCGCGATGGCCCTCCCAATACCACTGCCCGCGCCGGTAACCAAGGCAACTCTGTTGTTCAGCTTCATACGTTAATCCCCTTGTTAACTGTTTAGATCTTATTACCTAACATCAAGTCCCGCCTACGCGCTATCCATTCTCCGAGGCATTTAATAACCCGCTACGCGCTAGGATTTCCTGGTTTCATAACACCCCGACAGCAAATCCGCACAGACTCCTTCTCCCTGAAAAATCCAGGGCAGGCGGCCCGCACTGCCCCGATGAAAAATGAACTTTGTTACCCCCTTAAGGGGTTATGATGTCCATCCATTTCATGGTCTTCGGTTCAGCGTTTACGTAGCTTATTACCGGTATGGGATGGGACATGGTATGCTTGATCCCGTAGGTCTTCAGCCCTCCTAAGTGTGCGGCTCCCCAGACGCTTTTCATGGCGCTCATCTTTTCCCATTTGTTCTTTACCACCGTGGGGTCGAAGCTCTGAGCTGCTTCGATGGCCTGCACCATCATCCAGAGGTTATCAAATCCAACGCTTGAGTAGTATATGTTCTCGTGTCCAAATTTGGCTTTGAGCCGGCGAAATATTTCGGTAACGAGTGGCGGGTTCTTGGGGTCGTTGGCTAAAAGACCCTGAAGATAGAATCCCGTTGATGCTTCCTTACCCGACACCTTGAGCGTATCGTCAGCAGGCTGATAGCTGGTTACCCAAATAGGCTTCGTATAGCCTAACTGACGAGCGACTTTAAGGATGCCGCCCGTCATGGACGGCCATCCGTTTATCATACATATCCCGTCCGGGTTGCGGGCAAGAGCTTTTTTCGCGATGGGGGTAAAATCCACCGTATCGAGGGCCCAACCGATCACGTCCGCCACAATCATTCCGCGGTCCTTGGCAATCTGCACGATTCTCGGCTGAAGGTGAGGAATACTGCCATCTTCTGGAATAAGGACGGCAATTTTTTTAACCTCGCGGTGAGCCTGACTTATATAATCGAGCATAGTATACATACCTTCGATAGTGCCGTTCATAGTAACGAAGGTATACGGTGTTTTCAGCCCGTACTCATCCGGGGTACCGACGTTGTAGATCCCGGCGTTAAGAACTTTGGCCGGTTCCGTCACGCTGCGTATGGCGATATTGGTGAATGGCATGACCCCGCCGATGATAAACTTCACTTTTTGGTCATGAACCAGTTTGGTGGCCGCAGAGGCCGCGCCCTCGGCAGTGCTCTTATGGTCCTCGGTGACCAGCTTTACGCGGTATTTTTCTCCCTTAATGGTAATCCCGCCCTTTTCGTTGATCCAATCCTCGGCCACTTGACTTCCTTGCACCATGGGCATCTCTCCGGGTGCCGCAAACCCCGTCAGGGCGCCGATGCAGCCGATGTTTAATATCTTGGGGTGTCCTTTCTCTTGTTGGGTCTTTTCCGCACTAAGCCCAATAGAAGAAAAAAGCAGCAATACTATAAGCAGAACTGCACCTGCGCTGCCAACAGACAATAATGACCTTTTTGCTCTCATTCTTGGTCCTCCTCTTTTTTCGAATTAAGATTGACAAATTTCAATCTACGCATCAGACCCTTCCCTCGGTTTTAAGGGCTTTTTGATCCAGCCTCCTTTCCCTGCCATTACTGGGCAGAATACTTTTCATTTATCTGACCTGACCTTATTGGGCCGTACAGGCATTGTCGATGGGTATGGCCGCATCATTAATGAAAGAGGTTTTTCTTGAACCTTGAACCCTGCACCCTGACCCTTGAACCTTGAACCGATCTTCATGGGTCATCATCCCCCCAAGTAGGCCTTCTTGATTAGTCCGGCTTTGAAGTGGGTTATCTCGGCATCCATGACCACCTTGCCGACTTTCAAGGCGTAACCCCACTGGGCCACTCGAAGGACCAAGGGGATGCTTTGTTCCACCAAAAGAACAGACACCCCACGGCTGTTAATGTTCCGGATCACCGGAGCCAGATCAAGAACCACTTTTGGTGCCAATCCCAAGGAAGGCTCATCCATCAACAGGAGCTTTGGTCTAGCCATCAGACCCCGGCCAATAGCCAGCATCTCCTGTTCCCCACCGCTCAAGGTGCCGGCCTTTTGGTTCCGTCTCTCGTGCAACCTTGGGAAGTACTCAAAGATCTCGTCCATTTCCTTCTTGATGCCGTCCTTATCCCGGCGCAGACTGGCGCCCAGATTAAGGTTGCTGAGGACAGTGAGATAGGGGAAAAGCTTCCGGCCTTCGGGAATGTGGATCAGGCCCATCTTGACGATATCGGCAGGATCCATCCGGTCTATCCTCTTATCATCAAACCAGATCTCCCCCGAGCGCAGGCGCGTCAAACCGGAAATGGCCCTCAAAAGGGTGGTCTTGCCCGCTCCGTTGGCACCGATGATACTGACGATGCTTTCCTCGGCAACGGTGAGTGTTACGTCCTCTATGGCCACCGCCTTGCCGTATTGGATCTTTATCTCTTTTACTTCAAGCAGGTTCTTCGATGCCAAAATAGGCCTCCACGACTTGCTGGTTTTCTCTGACTTCCTCGATCGTGCCTTCGCAGACTTTCTGGCCGAAGTTCATCACCACCACCCGATCCACGATGTCCATGATCTGCATGTTATGCTCGACTAGCAGAATGGAGATCCCTTGCTGCCGGGTCTTTTCGATAATGCCCATGGCAAAGGCGATCTCATCCTCATTCATCCCTCCTAACGGCTCGTCGAGTAACAACAGTTTCGGCCTGGTGGCCAGGGCTCTGGCGATACCCAGCATCTTCTGGTATCCATGGGGCAGATTCCTGGCCAAGTTGTCCTTCACCCGATCTAATCCTAATAATTCCAGAATCTCCAGAGCCTGTTCTCCAATTTGGTATTCGTTATGACGGTAGGTGGAGGTGTTGAAATAGGCCGCCCACAAACTCGATTTCGGGTGAAGAAAGAAAGAAGCGATGATGTTCTGCAAAACCGTAAAGTCGGCGAAAAGCGGATTCAGTTGAAAGGTACGGCCTATGCCCAGCCTGGCCACCGTGTGGGGTTTCAGGCCAGTGATATCCTTTTCTTCGAACAAAACTCTTCCTGCGGTGGGACGCAAAAAACCCGTGATCAGGTTAAACAGGGTCGTTTTACCGGCCCCGTTAGGACCGATGAGCCCGACCATCTCCCCTTCCCTGACCACCATGTCCAGGTTGGCCACAGCCGTCAAGCCGCCGAAGAATTTTGATAATTTTTTAATTTTAAGCAACACGGCCGTCTTGACCTCCGTCATCCGACTTCTTAATTAGAAATCCGGTCTTTTCATACAGGCCGACAAGCCCTTGAGGCACCAGAAAAATAATCAGGATGACCACTCCGGCGAAGACGTAAGGTGTGTACATCTTCAGATCACGAAACATCTCTGGAATAATAACCAAAATAGCCGCGCCGACAATCGGTCCGGCAAAGCTGCTCATGCCACCAACGATCATATAGACCATGAGGTTAATGCTGGCTACCAGATCAAAGGTACTGTGGGACAAAACCAGATTATAGTGCCCATATCCGGCACCAGCCAACCCGACCACGAAGGAACCCGCAGCCAAGGCCAGTACCCGGTATCCGGATTCATTAATCCCCACACTGGCGGCTACAGCATGAGATTGGGCCACGGCCTTCAGACTCGTGCCAATCCGACAAGTTTCAAATCTGTAAAGTATGAGCAGACAAAAAACGGTTAGCCCCAAGAAGAAGAAAAAGAATGGAACCTTGGAGGCCACAAACAACGGCGGGATCCCGGCCAAGCCATAGTAACCTCCGGTAAAACGGCTGAAAATGGTGTTAATCGCCAAAATGCCTATGCCGAAAAAAAGACTGACCATGGAAAAATAGAAAGTCCGTAATCTCGAAAAGGGGTAGCCGACCATTATGGCCACCACCATGGCAGCCAATGCCCCCAAGGGCATGGTGACCCAGGGGGTCCATTCCAATTGCTTGGCCAGGATAGCCGAGGTGTAAGCCCCGATGCCCATGAAACCGGCATGGCCAAGAGACATTTGGCCGGAAATGGCGATGGTCCGCAGGCTGCTGGCAGCAATGACATAGACTAAAACCAGGATAAAGATGTGCAAAAGATAAACAGACTTAATCATCAGCGGAATCATGGCCAGAATGGCCACCAGCCCCGTCAGCAGGAAGGCCTTTATCCATCCGTATCTGTGGGTTGTTTTCATTCCCATGGATTGCTTTTTCGCCATGGTTCAGGCTACCTCCCGGCCGAACAGCCCCTGGGGTTTGAAAAGCAAAAGCACGATAATGATGCCCAGACCGACGGCCTGGGTAACCGCTCCGTCGGCCAAAAGCGGCAGAATTGCATCCAAGGTGCCGATGATCAATCCTCCGGCCAATATGCCGCCTATATTGCCTATTCCGCTCAAAACGACCACTTGAATGGCCTTGACCAGCATGGGCCCACCCATAAACGGTTTAAGATCGAAAATAGCACCCATAAAAGATCCGGCTACCGCCGCCAAAGCACAACTCATGACCACTGCCAGGGCCGAAATGCGGTGGATGCGAATTCCCTGTAAGATAGCCCCTTCCGGTTCCTGGGAAACAGCCAGCATCTGTTGGCCGGCCCTGGTTTTCCCAATGAACAAGGTCAGGATGAGCAGCAGAATTCCGGCCATGAAAAAGGTGGCCACCCTTTCCAGGCTCACGGAAACAGCCCCGGCTTTTAGAATTCCAGGGACAAAAGAGGAGATGGTCCGGGTAACGCCGCCGGCCAGCACATTGATGGTGGTCTCAAGGATGAGAATCAAAGCTATGGCCATGATGATGGTGCGGTTTGCGTCACCGACGAAGGGACGAAAACAAAATCTTTCCAGAAATAAACCGATCAACCCGAGTATGATTGCCGCCATGAGTAGCGATAGCCATTGATTCAAGCCCAACTGTGTGGAAAGCCAATAGCAGATATACCCCCCGATCATATAGAGGGCCCCATGGGCGAAATTCAGGATCCCGATGATGCTCAGGATCAGGGCGAAACCCAGGGAGACCAGGATGTATATGGACGATAGCATTAAGGCATCGACCACGGCCCCTACCAATCCTTCCATAGCTTCTCCTTAATCTGAAAATATTGAGATTCGAAACATGAAGTTTTTTCCTTCCTTCGACATTCGATATTCATTATTCGATATTCGATATTAGGTTTTTCATACCTTTTCCATCAACGCCGGGAGGATCTTGAAAAGATCTTCCACCACACCGTAATCGGCCACCCGGAAGATAGGGGCCTTGGGATCCTTGTTGACGGCGATAACCGTGCCGGCCCCGCTGATCCCGGCCAGATGCTGAAAGGCCCCGCTGATCCCCAGGGCCAGATAGACCTTGGGCTTGACCGATTTGCCGGAGGTGCCCACCTGGTGAAATTTGGGCAGCCACTTCTTGTCCACAATCGGCCGGGAACAGGACAGGACCCCGCCCAGGGACTGGGCCAGGTCTTTTACCAGGGTCAGGTTTTCTTCCTCACCGATGCCCCGGCCCACGGAGATCAGGAACTCCGCCTGGGCGATATCGATCTCACCGGCCCCATTTTCCACAAATTCCACAAAGCGCCGGCGCGGTTCTGGCAGATCGGCCTTAAGCTCCTGTTTAATGATCTCTCCCTTCCGTTCTTCGGTCTTCTCTGGGGAGAAAGCCCCGGCCCGTACGGTCATCAGGTATCCGGCAGACTTCTTTAAAGCGACCCGGGTGAAGACCTTGCCGCCATAGGCCTGGCGGATGGCTTTCACCTGATCCCCGTCCGTGAGGATATCCAGGCAATCTGTGGCCAATGGAAACCCGGTTTTAACAGCCAGGGCCGGGGCCAGATCCAACCCCCAGGAGGTCTGGCCCATAAGAGTAATACAAGGCCGGTATTCCTGAATGAGTTGATGGAGGACCTCCTGGTATAACCCGGCATCAAAGTTTTTCAATTCTTCCTTTTCCACCACCAGGATGGTATCGGCCCAGCCGGAAAGCTCCTGCAAAAAAGGGGTTACTTCCCAGCCGATTAAAACCACGGTCAGGGGGCAGCCCTGCCAATGGCTCAAGTCCCCGGCCTTCCCGAGCATTTCAAAAGTTATATCCCGGATCTTTCCGCGACGGTGCTCCACCAGGACAAAGATCGGATTCATCAGGTCCTCACCCCCTTTTCTTTCAATAGGCGTAAAATCTCTTCGGCGATCCGGGAAGGCTCACCGATGATCATATCGGCCCCTTCGGTATCCGGCGGCAGATAGACTTCTTCGATGTGCGTTCTCGGGGCCAGGTCCTCTTCGGTCAGATTCAAATCAGTCAAAAGGACCGTTTCGATCCCTTTTTTAGCCGCTTTTTTTATGCCCATGAGGGACACATAGCGGGGTTCATTGATCCCGCTCTGGATGGTCAGCAGGGCCGGGAGGCTGAGGATGGATCGTTCTTCCAGCCCGTCTTCCAGTTCGCAGCGAATCAGGGCCGATTGATCCTTTACCTCGATCCCGGTCACCACGGCGGCATGGGCCAGGCCCAGTTGTTCGGCCGTCATGATCCCGATCATGGCCTGGTTGTCGTCTTCGGCCTGGACACCGGTGAGAATCAGGTCAAAAGAAAGTCCTCTGATGACCTCCGAAAGGACCCTGGAAATCCCATAGCCGTCCAATTCCCTGCTCCCGGGATCGATGCGCATGGCCTTGTCAGTCCCCACGGCCAGGCATCTTCTTAAGACCTCTTCATCGTCTTCGCTGCCCAGGGTGATGGCCGTGATGGTCCCGCCGAATTGCTCTTTGATCAGAACGGCCTCTTCTATGGCATAACCATCCCAATCGTTCAAGGCATAAACCAGCGGGGACCGGTCGATATCCTTTTTGTCCTGACCAATCTCCAGGTCCACCTCTTGGGTAAAAGGGACCCTTTTTACACAGACAATGATGTCCACAAAACATACCTCCTGAGAAGGTTTAAGGCTGTCTTTAGCGGTTCCCAGCCGAGGGCGGCTGTGCTACATATTTAAATCTATTTTCGAACTAAACCTTCATACCCATGGGGCGCCACGAATCATGAAAATGTCTTTCGCCAATCCCCGATCCCTGAAGGCTATTTTTTAGATCGTAGAAACCACCAATTCCATCAGATCCGTTACCCGCATTTCCTTATCCAGACCGGCGGTCTTGACCGCATCTTCCAAATTAAGCAGGCAAAAGAGGCAGGCGGTGACGATGACGTTCGCCCCGGCATCCCGGGCCATCCGGACCCTTTTTCCGGCCATACGCATTTCCTCTCCTTCGATCTCATGCCAGAGATTGACATCTCCGCCGCCGCAGCAAAAACTCCGGTCCCGGCAGCGCTGCATCTCCACTAAGTTCATGCCCGGCAAGGTCTTGAGGATCTGCCGGGGCGGATCATAAAGGCCGTTATGCCGGCCTAAATAACAGGGGTCATGATAGGTATAGACATCCCCGGGAGCCAGGGCCTTTGCCGGTTTGAGCCGGCCGTCCTGAATGAGGGGCAAAAAGAATTGGCTATAGTGCATGACCGGAAGATCTCCGGGATAATCCTTTTTAAGGGTGTTGAAGGCATGGGGATCGGTGGTGACAATCTGTTTAAACCGGCGGCTGCCCAGGGTCTCCATATTTTCTTCCAACAGGTTTTGGAAAAGGCCTTCCTCCCCCAGACGGCGGACCTGATGGCCGGAATCTTTTTCTCTAGCCCCCAGGATGCCGAATTGGATGTTAGAACGGTGAAGCCCCTGAACGATAGCCTGGGCTATGATCTGGACCCTGGGGTCATAGGAAGCATAGCCGTCAACAAAGTAAAGAACCTCGGCCTCATCTCCCGCTTTCAGAATCGGGACGAGGAGTCCCGGCACCTCTTTGGTCCAGTCAGCCCTTTTGGAAGCCGGTTTGCCGAAGGGATTTCCGGTCTTTTCGATCTGCATCAAAACGGAATTAAATGATTTGGGAGTTTGCGAGGTCTCGATGAGATGACGGCGCAGGTCAATCATCTTGTCAATATACTCGATACAGACCGGGCATTCCTCCTCACAGGCCCCGCAGGTCGTGCAGGACCAGATTTCATCGGTGGTGATCAGGCCGCCGGTCATCGCGATTTTGTTTTCCTCCTTCGAATACCCGTAATCCCTTAACTTGATGGTGAACATTTTAGGAGACAAAGGCCGGCCTACGGCCCTGGCCGGACATTGATCGGAACAGCGGCCGCATTCCGTGCAACTAAAAAAGTCTAGCAGGTGCTTCCAGGTAAAATCCGTCAGTCGGCCCACCCCCAGGCTGTCCAGGTCTTCCGGATTTTCGATTCCCCATCGGGCCGGTTTGATCCCTCCTTTTTCAAGCTTGCGGAAAAAGACATTGGGCAGGGCCGTGATGATGTGAAAATGCTTGGCCAGGGGGAGGAAGTTTAAAAAGAAAAAAAAGGCCAGCAGGTGCAGCCAATAGACGGTGCTGGAAAGAACCGCCCCTGTAGACGGAAGAGATCCGGAAAGGGTCCAGGCCCCCAAAGCAGCCGCCGGAAGCCAGCCCCGGGAAACCTGGGAAGTGGAAGCCAGGCGACCGGCTTCAAAAAGGATATCCGTGATCATCAGAAAAACGATCAGGCCCAATACCAGATAAGCCTCTGACTGATGGCCTGGATCTCCATTGCGCCGGTAGCGTTCTGGCTGAAGCAGGAGCCGTCTCAGGATGGCCCAGAGACCGGCGGCCAGGACCAGCAGTTCAAAGACGTCCTTCAAGCTGTTGTAAAAACCCCCGAAAGACCCTTTCAACCAGTACAGCTCATAGCCGCCTCCCAGCCCCTGGATGATCAGGTCCAGGGATCGGAGGCTCAGGATGATGAATCCGGTAAAAATCAGATAATGAATTATACCGGCCCCAAAATAGCGCAGTTGTTTTTTTTGAATCAGACCGTAACGGATCAACCCCAGGAATCTTCGGTCCAATTGGGAAAAGCGGGGGTCCGGCTGTCCGGAACGGAGCAATAAAATCCGTTGGTAAAGGGTACAGGAAAATAAGGCCAGGGCTGCAATAAGAATAACCCAGGACAGAACATAACCCGGAATCCCGAAATAGGTTTCAGCGGAGGGGTGGACGAAGGGCATGATTTTTAATCCGCCAGAAGTTCCCTGCATTTTTCAGTAAAGGCCGGTAATATGGTTTGGTAGTCACCGACAATGCCGAACTTGGCCAATCTGAAGATACCGGCCTTGGGGTTTTTGTTGATGGCCACGATATTTTTGGAACCCTGCATGCCGGCCAGATGCTGGGAGGCCCCGGATATGGCCACCGCTATATATAAATTGGGGGCGACCAGTTCACCGGTCAGGCCCACCTGGTAGTGGGAAGGGACCCACCCGTCATCACAGGGCGGTCTGGAAGCACCGACCGTACCATGGAGTATTTTGGCCAGGGTCTCCAGTTTTTGGAAGGGTTCCGGGCCGCCCAGGCCTCTTCCTCCGGAGACGACAACCTCGGCCTCGCACAGTTTTATCCCTTCAATCTCGGTTTTCTTTCTGCCAATCAAGCGGGTCCGCAGGGCCGAAGGGTTTATCTTCGGATCGAAGGGGACGACCTCACCCTTCCGGGAAGGATCCGGGAGCAGGGGAGACATGGCCTTTGGCCTTATGGTCGCCATTTGAGGCCGCCCTGATTCACACACAAATACAGCCAAAGCATTGCCGCCATAAACCGGCTTGGTTTTTCTAAGGTGCCTGGTTTCCGGATCAATGGTCAGGTCCACACAATCCATGGTCAGGCCGGTCTTCATTCGGAAGGCCAATGACGGGGCCAGATCCTTGCCCATCGATGTTTGTCCCAGAAGTAAAATCCCAGGTCCTGCCTGTTGGCACAAATTTTCCAAAGCCGCCACATAGGATTCCGTCAAATAATCCTTGAACAGGGGATTATCCATGACGTACACCCTGTCCGCCCCGAAGGCGATGGCCTCCCCGGCGGCATCGGTAATACCCAATCCTATGAACAGGGCTGAAAGTTCCTGGTTCAGTTCATCGGACAGCTTCCGACCGACACCTAATAGTTCAGCGGTTATGGAAGCCATCTTCCCATCCCTCATCTCACCTACAATAAAGACCCCTTGTTTCATCTCAACCTCTCATAAAAACAGGTTTAAGGTTCAAGGTATTTCAATTCCGAAATCCGCATTCCGAAATTCGAAATCAGATAAGCTTGGCATTCCTGAGCCGCAGGGCCAGATTGATCCCGGCCTCCTCCGGAGTATCGCCTTCTATAAACAGGCACTCCTCTTCTTTCCGGACCGGAATAAACAAATCGAGCATACGGTTCCGGGATTCAGCCGGAGGGATCACCTCGGCATTCCAGACAGGAATGTTTTTTTCAAAGGCGGCCATGACGCCCTTTAAAGGCGCATACCGGGGAACACCGATTTCACTGCTGATAGTCAGCACAGCCGGCAAAGGGAGTTCGATAGTTTCCCGCCCATCGGCAACTATTCTTTCAACTATGATGCTTCCGTCTTGGACTTCTATACCGCCTACACAGGTGGCGCTGGGAAGGCCCAGAAGCTCGGCCATTCCTGAGCCCACCTGGCCGGCGTCCCAGTCCCCTTCCTGTCTCCCGCACAAAATAAGGTCAAAGGGATCGGCCTTCTTGATGGCCTGACTCAGGACATGGGCCACGGCAAAGCTGTCGGCATCATCGTACAGAGGATCACTCAAAAGAATAGCCTCATCGGCCCCCATACCCAGGGCCTTGCGCAGGGCTTCCTTGGTCCGTTCTTCCCCCAGGCTGAATACTGTTACCTTCGAATCTCCCCGGTCTTTGAGCCTGAGTGCCCCTTCCAGGGCATTGGCATCATAATCGCTGATGACATATCCCCGGTCCTGAGGTAAAATGGCCCGCCTGGCTGCAGGATCCACCCTAAAGTCTTCTGCCGGGGTCTCCGGGTCGATGATTTGTTTTAAACAGACGATGATGTGCATCGGTTTCCCTCTTTTAACGAGATTGAATCTATTTTTATGCTTTTTATTTCCAAACCCTTATTCCCCACCGGGGCGACACGAAACATGAAAATGATTTACTCCGAACTCCGAACTCTAAACTCCGAACTTGATTTTCCGGACTTTGAACCTTGAACCGTCTTTTCGTTTCAAACAATAAAATATCTCCCGGTCTTGATCATGGCCTCGGCGATCTTCCGTCGAAGGCCGATTAAATCAGCCGGTAAAGGTTCGCTCAGGATCCTTAAGGCCGTCAAACGGTCTTTGAGTTCATCTCCCTGAAAAAGATTGCTGAAAAGGCTCTTAAAATATTGGCGCACCTTCATTAAGCCCTCGCTGACGATCACCCCGGAGATGGCCTCTGGAATTTCAGCCCCCTCCCCTTTTCGTTTTTCTGTGATCTTCAGGATTCTGAGCAGGCTGCTTTCCATAGCAAAGATTTCGATGAGGATGTTGGCAATCATTCCCCCCACCTCCTGCTGTTCTTCCAGGTCTTCGGGATAGGCATCATAAACCGCCTTAACAGCCTGCAGGGTCGCCCCCTTGGCCTTTTCCACTCGAAAGGCCATTTCCTCCAACCCGAGGCCATCGGAACCGGAAGGGGCAGACAGGCCTCTCTTTTCCGAAAGGGCCTGCACCAGGTCATCGGTCAGAGAAAGGCCGTCGGATAGGGCCTTCTTAAAAAGGAGGCGGGCAATCAACAGGCGGTTGATCTCGTTGGTCCCCCCATAAATCAAATTGATACGGGCATCCCGGTAATACCGCTCCACCGGGTAGTCTTTAATATAGCCATAGCCCCCATGGATCTGGACCGCCTCATGGGTCACATAATGGAGCATCTCCGAGGCATAGATCTTATTGATGGAGCATTCCATAGCGTATTTCTGGAGCCTTGCGGACTGATCCGGCCCGGGCTGATCAAGGGAAAAATCCATTCCCTCAAGTCCTTCCTGAATCAGCCCGGCCGTCCGGTAAAGCATGCTTTCAGCGGCAAATATACGAACCGCCATCTCCGCTATCTTTTCCCTGATGAGGCCGAAATCGGCAATAGGCCGGCCGAACTGGAGCCGGTTCCGGGCATAACCGATGGAATCCTTCAAGGCCAGCTTGGCGTTTCCAAGGCACAGACCGGCCATTTTGTAACGGCCCAGGTTTAAGGTGCTGAAGGCCACCTGGGCCCCTTTCCCCGGCCCCAGGAGGAGGTTTTGACAGGGCACCCGGACATTCTGCATTAAGACGCTTCGGGTGGAAGTGCCCTTGATACCCATCTTGTCCTCCTCTTCCCCCAGAGACAGCCCCTCGGAATCCCGGTCGACGATAAAGGCCGAAAAATCTCTGTCATCAATTTTGGCAAAGAGAATGAAAAGACCGGCATAGGCACTATTACTGATAAACTGTTTTTCACCATTGAGGAGGTAATAGTCGCCGTCTTCAGAAAGGGTGGCCGTGGTGCCGGCATTCAGGGCATCCGATCCTGAATTTGGTTCGGTCAAGGCAAAGGCCCCGATTTTAACGGCCTCGGCCAGGGCCTTCAGATATTTCTTCTTCTGTTCCTTTGTCCCGAAATAAAGGATCGGCAAAGTGGCAAAGGTCGTATGATCCAGGCTGGCCACACCGAAGGGACCGCCTAAGGCCGTCTTTTCCGTAACGATCAGAGAACTGGTGGCCTTCAGTTCCATACCGCCGAACTCTTCCGGGATATCCAGTCCCTGCAATCCCAGGGGGGCGGACTTTTTGAAAAGGGCCACCATCAGTCCTTCATCCCCGGCCTCCAGTTCCTTGATGCGGGGTTCCACCTCGCCCTGCAAAAATTCATCGGTCACCTGGGAAAGCAGTTTCTGTTCCCCGTCCATGTCCTCGGGGGTGAAAACATCCTCCGAATGAACGGAATCGAACAAAAAATTTCCCCCTTTAATGATCGTCTCAGCCATGGTTGTTCACACTTTCGGGAAAAAAGGTTCAAGGTGCAAGGTGCAAGGTTCGTCATGCGTGAACCTTGAAACTGCATTACTACACCACAATTGATGAATATTTTTTAAACGAATGTCGGAACATTGTTTAAGTCACCACGATTTATGAAAACGGTTTATTCCGAAATCCGAATTGCAAATTTATTTTCTTCTTGGATACGTTTCTGCTAATGTGTGTCCTCCGGCGATGGCTATAATCTGATTGGATCCGTCCTCGATCAGGGTCGCCCGGGCATCCCGGAAAAGTTTTTCGATCAGAAATTCTTTGGCCAGCCCGTTCCCGCCAAAAATCTGGATGGCTTCATGAGTGTTCTTAAAGGCCGTTTCAGTCCCCTGGATCTTGGACATTTGGGAATATTCCAGGGCCGGTGGAGCCACGGTCTGGTTATAGATGAAGGCGTTCCGGGTCAAATAACGGCTGGCTTCGACCCGCCGGAGCATATTGAAGAGGGTCATTTTGACGTGGGTATAATCGATCAGGGTTCTCCCCCCCTGGACCCGTTTCTTGGCGTAGGCCAGGGATTCTTCATAAGCCGCCCGGCCTATGGCTGTTCCGATGATGCCCATCATACACATCGTCCCGGCCAGGGTGCCTTCCAAAAAGGCTTCATAGGCCTCCGGCCCGCAGATCTGGTACGATTTCGGAATACGAACCTCATCAAAGAAGATCTCTCCCTGATTCTCATCCCTCTGGCCGAGCTTGTTCAGGGGTTTGCCCTTGGAGACACCGGGGCGATCGGCCGGCACGATAAAGATTCCGCTGCCGGCATGCCCCATGGAAGAATCGATCTGACAGTACAGAAGACAGTGAGTGGAAACAGTCCCGCAGGACACCCAGGAAGATTTCTGGCCGTTGATCACCCATTCATTGCCGTCCAGCCGGGCCCGACAGTTGGCCTCGATTTTAGGGTCCCGGAAACTGGGATAACCGGGCATCAGGGTGTCCGAGCCATGGTCGGGTTCGGTAATGCCCCAACAGCCCCGCATGCTGCCGTCACGGCATTCGCAAAAAGGAACGATGATATTTTTTACCAGGTCATCATTCGGAGCCAGGGCAGCCAACTGGGCCGGCATGCCGGCCACGCCCAGGGCCACGGCCAGACCGGCGCTACCCCAGGCCAGTTCTTCCACGATCAGCATGGTTTGCAGCAATGAAGTGTTCATACCCGAGTATTGTTCCGGAAGGCCGAATTTGTGGTATCCCAGTTCATATGCCTGTTTTAAAAAATCCCAGTAGGGTGAGCCGGGGGCGATGGCCTCCTCCGGTTTCATCTCGTCCAACTGCTTGGCAATGGGACGCATGACCTCTTTGGCGAATTCATGGGCGCTTTGCCGGATGGCCCTATCCTTGTCGGTCAAATTGAGATCCAGATCTAAATATTCCATGGGCTTTCTCCTTTCTTAATAAGAAAAAATAGTTTCAAGTCTCAAGTCCCAAGTTGCAAGTATGATTAATTGGAAAAAATGATTCGCAATTTAGTTCGAAAATACGGTTCACTGTTCATCTCTGCTTTGAAACCTGCATCTTGCATCTTGAAACTTGCATTTTGATAGAACTATCCCTCCACCTGGGGTCCCTCGGTCCCGGGGCGAAACCAGGTTATGGGCCTGAAATAGCGGGGGACCAGACCTTCCTGTTTGAATTTGGGGAACCCGAGACACAGGGACGAATAAACCCGCCAGGGGTCATCGAAGCCCAGTCTGGACTTCAACTCCGGGATGAAATTGACGGCCGATCCGAAATTACTCCAGCAGAAACCCAGTCCCAGGGACTTGGCAGACAGGTTCATGTTCTGTCCGCAGATGCCGGAATGTTGCTCCGGAAAGGCCATATTTTCGTGACAACCCAGGAAGATAACCACCGGGGCATTATTAAAGATGGGCAGCTCCTTTCGGATCACGCACCTTATTCCCCCCTGGACCCGGGGATCGAAGGCCCCAACCGGCACAGTATCTACCAGGTTCATGACCGTCTGGTCATCCTGGAACATGGGGTACATCCCGTTCCAGACAGCATAACAGGCCTCCTCAAGCTGATCGATGAAGGCCTTGTCCGTGACCACGGTGAACTTCCAGGGTTGATGGTTGCCGGCGCTGGGGGCGAAACGTCCCGCTTCCAGGACCCGCCGTATCAGCGATTCGGGAATGGGATTTTCTTTGAAATTACGCACACTGCGCCGCTCCAGGATGGTCCGCTCCACCTTGTTCCAGTCATCGGGTCGGTCTTCAGCATCCCTGGGTTCGAGAGGCATTTTGAGTACGGGGAGCCAGGTGTCAAAAAAGCCTTCATCCACATGGTATGATTCAACGATGGAAACGGCCTCCGTCGGACAGGCTACCAGGCAGTTGAAACAGGAAAAGCAGGCATTATCCGCCTTCATGACGGGAAACCCCTTTTCACCCATCTCCCAGCACTTGAAAGGACAGTTCCTGAGGCACAGGCCGCAGGCGGTGCACTTTTCCGCATCCACTCGCATCACGCCCATATGGACCCCCGTAGGTCGGAGCATGGGCTTGAGTTCTTCGAAGCTTCGAGGCATGGTCTTCTTCCTTTCTGAATCGGTAAAAATGTTTTTTGATCCTTATCTCTTCAAAATGGTCACGGACAGGGCCCCCTCCGATCCATTGACGGTTCCACCGGCATTTTGGGCCAGTCCGGCCTTGGCCCCCTCGACCTGCCTTTGGCCGGCCTGCCCTTTCCCGGCCAGGTGCCAATAAAGCTCCACCACCTGCCGCACACCGGTGGCCCCGATGGGATGGCCTTGAGATTCCAGGCCGCCGGAGACATTGATGGGAAGCTTTCCGCCCAGGGTGCTGTGACCGGCCTCGGCAAAGGCCCCGCCCTCGCCCAGAGGGCAAAAACCCAATTCCTCGCTGGCATACAACTCCCCGAAGGCCGTGGCATCGTGGACCTCGGCCAGGTCGATATCTTCCGGCCCTAGGCCGGCTTTCTCATAAGACTTCCTGGATAGACGGGAAAGGGTGCTGGCGCCTTTTTCCTGGTCCGGGTCCTCTCCACTGGCCAACATACAGGCGGCCACTTCGATACCATAGGCAGCCCCTATCTTCCTGGCAAAGGCTTCCGAGCAGATGATCAGGGCAGCCGCACCGTCTCCGATGGGTGAGCACATGGGCCGGGTTAGAGGCCAGGTGACTTCCGGGGATTCTAGGACCTCTTCCACGGTAAAGGTATTTTGATATTGGGCCAGGGGATTCATGGAGGAGTGATAATGATTTTTCGAGGCGATGACGGCCAACTGCCGTTGGGTGGTGCCGTACTCTTTCATGTGGCTCCGGGCATTCAGGGCATAGACATCCATAAACACGGAACGCTGCCCGGACTTCTGCTTCCGGCCTTCCCCCCGGATCATCTGTTCCTTCTTGATCCTTTCCTCCTGCTCGGCGAAGGCCTGCATAAGCTGAGGCAGAATCTCCACATCCATGCACCCCGTAAAGGCCGGCAGGACTTTGCTTCGGTCTTCCGAGTACATCTTTTCCATACCCACCACCAGGGCCACATCCATGTCCCCCAGGGCCACCATGGCCCTGGCCCCGTGGAGGGCTGTGGCCGAGGAGGCGCAGGCATTTTCAACGTTGATAACCGGAATACCGCCGATGCCCATGGCCCTCATGACCACCTGACCCCTGATAGATTCCTGCCCCTGCAGGATGCCTTGGGAGGCATTGCCCACCCAGACCCCTTCAAGCTGATCTTTGGACACTCCGGCATCTTTCAAGGCGCCGCTGACCGCTTCTTCAACCAGTGATTTTAAATTACGGTCCAGGTGACGTCCGAATTTAGTCATGGCCCCCCCGATAATCTTGACTTTGCGCATACGATCCATTCTCCTTTTTAAACCCTTATGCCTCAAAGGACACCATGAAATATGAAAATGAGGCATTAGTGGAAACAGCCGAGGGCGGCTGTGCTACATTAAACAAATTCTATTATCGTATTAAATCCTCATGCCTGTTTGGGCACCGACGAAGCATGAAACTGGCTCACTCCGAACTCCGAACTCTATAGATAATCCCCCAGATGGTATACATCCTCCCCATCCTTCCTGAATTGTTCCCTCAGCACCCGATCGAGGTTTTTCTCCGAGGCCGTTTTGGGAATTTCGCCGATGACTTGAATAAAAGAAGGCACGGCGTTTCTTTCCAGATTTTCGTCACAAAGCCTGAAGACCGATCGGATGTTCAGGGTACCTGTTTCGACCGCGACCACAGCGGCCACGACATCGCTCTCCCCGGGGGCCCCCGATGCCGCCGGAATGCCGTAGACGCAGACGTCGTCCACATCCGGATGTCTGGCGATAATGGCCTCTACATGTTCTGGCATGATGAAATCTCCCGCCCTTCGCAGTCCCCCACCTTTGCGGTAATCGAAGAAAAAATAGCCCTCTTCGTCCCGATGGCACATGTCTCCGGAACGGAGCCAGCCTCCACGGGTTTTCTTCTCCGAGGCCTCCTGGTTTCCGAAATATTCCACTTCCACAGTCCGGCCTGTCTCGCGGCTGATCAGCTCGCCGATTTCGCCGGGAAGGCATTCACGGTCATCCTCCCGGACCACCTTCATCTCCGCCAGCCCTTCGACGGGTTTGCCGAAAGAGCCTATCGGTCCGACACCGGGCGGCCTGTGGGCGAATCCCCCTTCCATGGCCCCGTACCATTCATGGATAACCACCTGGAAACGCATTTCAAAGGCCTCCCATATAGCCCGGGGGGTGCCGGCGCTCAGGACCACGCGCACCGGGTTATCGGCATCGTCCGATCTCGGCACTTCACTGTAAATTCCCATCATCATCCCTCCCAACAGGGAGAAATTCGTGCACCCGTATTTTCTGCAGAGGTCCCATATACGGCTTTTGGTGAATTTCCGGCTGATGACTGAAGGAATCGAATGAAATAAGGAAGGGATCAAAGTCACACCCTGGGCGTTGCCGTGGGTCAGCGAAAGTCCGGTATAAAGTTTATCCTCGGGGCCGTATTGCCAGACGAGCTGGGCCATTATGGAAAAGTTCGTAAAACGGCTTCCCCTGATGACAATCCCCTTGGGGTCCCCGGTAGTTCCGGAGGTATACATGATCTGAATCGGGGCATCAGGAGTCTGGTTCCTTTGATCAGGGGGAGGGACTTCCGGTCCCTTCAGGATTTCGTTAAGATCAGGGTATTCCCCCATCCCGAGCGCCTCGAAGCCCTGCTTACAGGCCACACCGATCACCGGGACCTGCGGGAGGCCTTGAAGAAGCCCCTGGATATGGTCTATAAACTCGCTGGACAGGATGATCCCCCGGGATTTGGAATCTTTTATCAGGAATTGAAGTCTCTCCGCTTTTATGCGGGGATCGACAGGCACCATGATCGCCCCCAGGGCCGTGGCGGCATAAAGACAATAAACGAACTCCGGGTGATTTCTCATCAGGAGAATAAAGGTGTCGCCTTTCTTTATGCCCCTGTCCTTCAATAAGCCGGCCATCTTCCTGCCCTTGATGACTATATCCGCATAGGTCAGCACTTCATCGGGATAATCTCCGTTTTCAAAAGTCATAATTTTGAAATCGGGGTTTTCTTCCGCCTTGGCTTCTAATTCACGGGGAAAAAAATCCGGTATTCTGGTCTGTGACATATCCATCTATTGATCCTCGTAATGACTCGCTTTATAACCTGTTCTATTCCTCGAAACGGTACACATTTTCAGCCTTTGTACCGAATTTTTTTTTCAGGTATTGGCTCAGATTTTTTTCGGAAGCCGATTTGGGAATTTCAGGAACGATTTGAATGTAAGCAGGGACCTGATTCCGCTCCAGCCTAGCCAGAGAGTAATGAAAGATATTTTTTATATCCGGAATCCTGTCCGGGGTCGGGACGATGGCGGCCACCAGTTCGCTATCACCGGGTTCCCCGGAGGGAAGGCTTATCCCATAGACACAGACGTCAATCACATCCGGGTGCCCGGCCATCACCCCTTCCACCTGTTCAGGCAGAATAAATTCCCCTTTACGCCTCAGGCCGTCACCCTTGGCGAAATCAAAATAAAACCATCCCTTGGCATCCTGGTGGCCCATGTCTCCGCTGCGAAGCCATCCTTTCGGCGTCTTGGCCCCCGGGGCCGCCGGTACAGCCTGGCACATCCTCCCGGTTGCACCGCATCCATTGCGCAGGATCAATTCACCGATCTCATAAGGCGCACACTCGGCGCCGTCTTCCTGGATTACCTTCATCTCAATCATGCCAGGCATCGGCTTGCCGAAAGAACCGGCCGGACCTGCACCGGGCGGATTATGAGCAAATCCCCCCTCACCCGAACCGTACCATTCATGGATGACCACCCCGAAGCGGTTCTGGAAGGCCTCCCGGAGCCCCCGGGGTGTACCGGTGCTCAGGACCACCCCGACGGAATGGTCCCGGTCATCCGGCCTGGGCGGCTCGGCGTAAATACTCAACAGCATTCCCCCCAAAAGAGAGAAGGTGGTGCATCGGTGATGATGGCAGAATTCCCAAATACGATTCTTGGAGAATTGGCGGCTTATGACCGCCGGGATTTTTTGATACAGGGCCGGAAAAAGGGTGATCATCTGGGCATTCCAGTGGGACAATGAAATGCCGGTATAAAGCCTGTCCTGAGGAACATATCGCCAGGCATTCTCAGCCAGGAAACAGGCCTGCCGGATACGATCGTAGCCTATGGGGATGCTTCTCGGATTAACGCCGGGTTCCCAATTGTAATTGATCTGAAAGGGTTCAGTGACTGACCCGGCCCGGGGCGCCAGCATAGGAACTTCCGGACCTTCCAGGATTTCCCTTAAATCGGGATAATCCGCAGCAACAGGCCCTCTCTGTTCGACTGTCTGGTGCAGACATCCGATCAGCCGGACATCCGCTCCGTTTTTCAGGATCTCTTCGACAGAATCCATGAATTCACCATCTGCGATTATTCCTTTGGAACCGGAGTCCTTGATCTGCCCATAGAGCTGGTCCCCTTTCATTTGGTGGTCGATAGGCATAAGGACGGCATTCAAAACCGAAGCCGCATACATGGCGATCACCGTTTCCGGATGGTTGCGCATGATGATGGAGAAAACGTCTCCCCTGCATAAACCCATTTTTCCAATGGCCCGGGCCAGTTTGTTTCCCTTGATAACAATATCCGCGTAGGTCAGCACCTCATCCGGCCAGGGATGGTTTTCAAAGGTGACAACCGGGAAGTCAGGGTGACTCTCGGCTTTGGCTATGAGATCAATGGCTAAAGATCCTGAAAGATTGTTGCCCATTTTCTGCAGAAAAATTCTTTGATAATTTAGATTTTAAATTCTTTAGGCTATTCAGAGCAAAACTTATGCCAAATCTTTTTTATTAGTTAACTATATGAAAATTAAAATAAAAAATTTTATTACTATTCATAATGGCCACTATGGGGGCAAATTATGACCCTATAAGGGCATTCAAATAGCATATCACCCAAAATAGGTTGCCGCTATAGTGACAAATCATTCTGGTTTTATGTTTATTATTATGCTATGAAAGGCTGACATTCTTTTCATTTTTTGAATAATTGGAGGTGCTCGGTGAACCCGAATCCTGCTGCTTTGAATCTTGCTCAAATCAAGGAAGCTGCTTATCTGGAAAGGGATTTGGCCCACAAGGCCTTGAGCGACGGGGATTTGGAATTGGCCTGGCTCCGACAAAAACAGGTGCTGACACGACTTTCCTCCTGTCCTGCGGACCGGGGCTGTGATGATCTGCTGGTCTCTATCACCCTCGAATTTTCAAATCTCTGTTTCGCCCTGGGCAAGGGCTTTACGGATTCGGCCCCAAATTTAAAAACCGCTAAAACCGCTGCCGAACGCCTGGGCGACCGGCGTTCCCGGGCCTTGATCATTATGCATCTCGGCCGTTTTTATTATTTTGCCCACCGCCGCCACGAGGCCCTGGCCCTCTTTGCCGAGGGTAAAACCGAGGTGGAAGACCTGGGTGACGAGGATATCTTGAGCCGCTCAGCAGAATTCCTGGGGTTTTATTATCACATCCAGGGTCTTTTCAACGACGCCTTACCCCACTTCGAGCGGGCCGCCCAAATCTACGAATCCGGCGGCAAGGGGATGGCCCTGAACCCGTCCGGTCCCATCTGGCTGGCCTATTGTTATGCCTATCTGGGGCGTTTCCATCAAGCCATAGGCACCCTGGATTATTACCGTCGCCTGGCCCTGGAAAGATCCGACCGGTCTTTAGCCACCACCATACGGGCCGTGCTGGGCATTGTGCTCCTGATGATCAAGAAGAAGGAAGAGGCCTTCCAACATTTGAACGGGGCCTGGCAGGAGGCTATAAAAACCAAAAATGATCTGGCTTATTACTTTGCTCTTGGAAATCTGTCTCATTGTCAACTGATGGATGGACACCCCCACGAGGCCTGGGAGACCTTATCAAAAAATATCAAGCATGGGAAAACCGCCGGCCTGATCCGGCAATACGCCTCTCCCCTGGCCCTGGAACACCTTTATGAATTCAACCGGCTGGGCATGAAACCCATTCCCGACCTCAGTTATCATCAAGAGATCGAAAGGCATTTGCAGGAACCTAACATCCATCTGCGCGGGGTCGCCCACCGGCTGCGGGCCATGGATGCCGCCGCCAGGGAGGAATCCCACAACTTCATCGAAGCCGAGCTTCAGGCCAGTGAAGAACTCCTGTGCCGATCCGGCGACTCCATTCAACTGGCCAAGACCAGACTGGAGCTGGCCCGGCTTAAACTGAAAGTGAACCAAAAAGAAAAGGCCCGGGCCTATGCCCAAAAGGCCTGGTACGGTTTTTCCGGCTACGGAGATGTTTTCTTTCCGGACGACCTGCGCCATTTGTTGACAGTGCACCCATCCGGCCAGGTCAATCAGGAAAACAGCGAAGAATTAACGGAAAAATTTGTCTCCATGATTCAGGAACTCGCCCCGTCTGCCGACCTGGACATCCTGATGGCCAGGGCCGTGGCGGCCACCAACCGTTTTTTCGGCGCCGAGCGGGGGGGCCTTTTCTGGTTCAACCGGGAAAAGAGCAAAGAAAAGCCGGTCTTCCGGGGCTCTTACAATTTGACCCAAAGCGAAGTGTTTTCGGAAGCGTTCAAGTCCAATCTGGCCTTGATAGCCAAATCCTTCAGGGAAAAACAGCCTCATGTGGCTCGACTGGAAGGGGTCGGTTATTGGCCCCATAAGGTCAGGGCCATCCTCTGTCTGCCCCTTGAAATAGCCGGACAGACCGGCGGCGTTCTCTATCATGACAATTCTTATGTCAAAGATTGTTTTGATTTCCTTGAAAAACCCATGCTGACCAGACTGGGGAGCTCTCTGAGTATTTTTATCAACCGCCTGTATGAATTTTCACAGCGCCTGGAGCAATCGGCAACGGAAAAGATCCATCTGGATCAATACCCGGATGGTCTGAATATTGTAGCCGAGAGTAAGGTGATGAAAAAAATCCTGGGACAGGTGGACCGCGTGGCCTCGTCAGACAGCACCATTCTGATACTCGGCGAGACCGGCGTTGGCAAGGAGCTGCTGGCCCAGAGGATCCATCAGATGAGCCGCCGGAACGAAGGGCCCTTTGTGATTGTCGACCCCACCTCCATCCCTGAGAACCTGGTGGAAAGTGAACTGTTCGGTCACGAGAAAGGGGCCTTCACCGGGGCCGAACGCCGCAAGGCCGGACGTCTGGAGCTGGCCCATAGCGGAACCCTGTTCATCGATGAAATAGGGGAGATTCCCAAGTCTGTCCAGGTCAAATTGCTCCGTGTTTTACAGGAAAAAACCCTGGTCCGGTTAGGAGGGACGCAGACCATCTCCTCCGATTTTCGACTGGTGGTGGCCACAAACCGAGATCTGGCGGTTGAGGTCACTGCCGGCCGCTTCCGGGAAGACCTATATTACCGCCTTAACGTAGTGCCCATCACCCTCCCGCCCCTGCGTGAACGATTGGAGGATGTGCCGTTGTTGGCTCGCCATTTTCTGATGAAGTATTCGGCAAAATCCAAACGTCCTTTATACGAGCTGACATCGGAAGATGAAGGCCGATTGATAGATTATCACTGGCCTGGCAATATCAGGGAATTGCAGAACATCATTGAACGGGCCGTAATCCTCTCCCATGATGAAACCCTGGAGTTAGATCTGCCCGCCGGTAAGAAGACAAACTCAGGACAATTCTATAACGGTCAACCCTCGCTGGATGAATTGCAGCGGCGTTATATTAAATACACGCTGGAAAGGACCGGCGGGAAGATCGGCGGTCGGGGTGGGGCCGCGGAGTTCTTAGGAATGAAGCGTACCACGCTTCAAAAGCGCATCAATAAACTGGGGCTCTCTTGAATAAAGGATTAGCGTCAGTTTGTTAAGGCCCTCGGTCCAGGCGGGCACTCCTGCCCTGAGTGATCCACCTTTAAGTCTGTCGATAGTGCTTCCTTTTTCAGATCTCAGCGGATGACCCCCTCCCCTTTGAGAGCCTCGATTTCTTCGTCGCCATAGCCCATCTCCCTAAGGACTTCCGTAGTGTGCTGGCCCAGAACCGGGGCCAGAGAACGGGTTCCTGCGGTCTGGGCGCTGAAGTGGATGGGGTAGCCGGGAATCCTGAGCGGGCCGAGGTCCGGATCTTGAAAATCCACCATATACCGATTGTCCAGGGCCTGCGGGTCGTTTCGAATATCCCCGACCCGTTTCACCGGACAAAACATGAGCCCTCTGACCACAAAAATCTCCATCCATTCCTCGCTGGTTCTGGTTTCAAATATCCTGTCCAGGATCTCGATCAGGGCGGCGCGGTTGATTATTCGACTTTCCGCATCGGCGAACCGTGGGTCGGAAAGCCAAGCCCCCTGCTCGATCGCCTCACAGAACAGGGTCCAATATTTTTCCTCGGGATGATGGGTGCAGATGATCCATTCCCCGTCTTTACACCGATATCGGTTGCGCAGCGGAGAGTGAACGGCGCGGTTTTCCGGGACGATCGGATCGATCCCAAGAAGGCTGTTTACCATGAGGCTCACACCATTAATCCATTGTCCTACGCTGTAAAGGGAAACGTGAACCTCCTGGCCCGAACCGTTTCGTTCCCGTGCATAGAGGGCGGTTATGATAGCATGACTGGCGGCGATGGCCGTGGCCTGATCCAGGATGCCGATGTGCAAGAGTCTGGGTTCCGGGTCTCCGGTGGCAAACATCATTCCCGATCTGGCCAGGCCCAGAGGATCGAAAGCCCCCAGATCCGACAAGGCCCCTTCCGGCCCGTAACCCGACACATTGGCATGAATCATACGGGAATTAATCGCCTTGAGGGTTTCGTAGTCAATGCCCAATTTCTTCTTGGTGGACCGTCGGACGTTCGTCAGGAAGACATCCGCCCGCGCCACCAGACGTTCCAGGATCGAGCGGCCTTTGTCTGATGTGATATCCAGGCAGAGGGACCGCTTGTTCCGGTTTGAAAACTGGAATATGGCATTCTCGCCGTTCGGCATGGCCAGGTCCAGGCTGCCCACCTTGGTCCAGTATCGTTCCGGGTCTCCCTCCGGGCCTTCGATTTTAACCACCTCCGCCCCAAGGTCCCCCAAGATGGCCCCAGCTCCGGGGCCGGCATGAAAGACCCCATATTCGACAACAAAGATACCTTGAAGCGGGTGTTTTGGATTATCCGTGCTTCTTCCTGGTTCAATCATCGCTATTCGCCTATCCTTTCAGAATAAAAAACCGCCCCACGGTAAAATGGGACGGCCTGGAAAAGTTACCCTGGGTCGGCAGACCTTTTCTTCGGGGTTTTATGCTTAGACTTCCAGCCATTCTTTTCGAATGGCCTGATCGTTTTTCAGATCGTCCGGCGAGCCCTCAAAAACAATCCGCCCATGTCCCATGATGTACAGACGCTTGGAAATCTTCAAGGCGATGCTCAATTTCTGTTCTACGAGCAATACCGAGACCTCCCGCCGGACAATTTCCTCCATCAATTTACCCATCTGATCGACCAGCATGGGCGCCAGGCTCTCGGTCGGTTCGTCGATCATGATGAAGTCAGGATCTCCCATCAAGGTGCGCCAAATGCCTTTTTTCAGAACCGGGAAATGGCTTCAACCTTTGCCTTGAAGGCCTTTAGTCGTTTATTGTTTTTATTAGAAGAATTGCTTTTGCCATCCAGTATCCATTAAGCTATTCGGGCCTAATCCGGATGGGGGGATGTAAATTCCAAGGGGTTAATGGTTTTTATCCTATATTATAAAGCCCTCCTCAGAGTCAAGACAAAAACAGACAAATGGCATATTTTTATCAGGATTTCTTTGGAGGATCAATTGACTTATTACCTTTGGAACGGTAGAGGATCCGGAATTTTTCCGGGAGATAGGTTAGTTGTTCTTGAGAGAAAGTGGCCCGGATGATTAGGACGGGCTCAGACTTCGTTAGGTATACTAAACATTTCTATCACTAAAGGACAGGGCAATGTATTTTTATCTACATATTGACACTCTTCCTGATTGCATTTAACAAAATAGTCTCTTTGATATTTAAGGCCGATGTTAACCTTATTTTTTAAAAAAATCTTAACGGGTTCACTGATCACATTACAATAATAATCCTTAATGTTTTTTTTGGCCATTTCTTATCCCTTAAAAAATTAACATTAACAGCAACCCTTCATAGAATTCTCCGCATTCTTTAACAATTTTTCATATTAAACCCTCAATCCAGAGTTAACGAGATCGAGGGATACCCCATGGCTTTAACTGTGTAATCCGTGAAATCCGTGCCAAAAATCTACTTTTGTATTAAAATACCTACACTTTAATCGTCAAATTGTCAATCAATTTCAAGGTCCCCTTGGCTAATGCAGAAACCTGAGCTACCGCTCATCCGGCATCATGAAGACGTTGCGTTTTTAGAGAAATGGTCAAACTCACCGCGGCAAACTGACCAAATCCGGAATCATCCGCCATGCTGTTCAACCAAGGCTGGCCGTTGGGAGGTGAAGGGGTGAGAGACGGACTCGCCTGGGCAATCGAAGGCCAACTTACCGGGACAATTGCCGGGGAAGTCACCGGGGAAGTTCAAAGGCTCCTGAAGGTACTCATTGGGGAGAGGAAACATGCGGACATCCAGGAGGCTCTGTCCCTCCGGCATGAAGACTACTTTCGGGAGGCTTATCTTGTTCCGGCGCTGACTGCCGGTGTGATCGAAATGACCATTTCCGGCAAACCCACAAGCAGCAAACAGAAATGCCGGCTCACCCCAAAAGGGCGCGACCTCATCGCGAAACTGGCGAAGGAAGCGGGGGTCGATGAAAAGCAAGACTAAACAGCCGATGGATGACCGCCATCGGGACTCTCCATAAGGGGCTTAAAGCCAGGAGTTTCCTGGGACAACCTTCCAGTCTCTGAGGAAGGGATCCTTCGGGCGGTTAATGAAAATCGGGACAGGGAAACGGCTGGAGCGGTGGCTCAATGAACCCAACAAACTCAACGAAGCCGAGAAACCCAACGAACCCTAAAACCCCAATAGACCAAACAAAGGGACAAACATGGCGGGAAGAAATGACCTTTGGCGTTATTCTGCTAATAGGGGATTTCCTACATAAATTAATCTCCTTTTGATTTGACTTCAAGTGATGGATATGTTTTTATTTTGTTCATCCCAAAGTCAGCGTTCTTCAAACCGGCAACCTCTAACCGAAAGGTTTGTTTATGAAGCAGTCCAACAAGCCTCCCTTTTTTCAAATGAAATGGGGGTTTCTTTGTGGGGCAACTTAGTCAGCAGCATCTTAGACAACAATGAACTGGGAATTTTGTGTACATTTAGGATTTGACCCTAAAGGATTATGAGTCCCTCAATGAAACATCCGAAGAATGGACGGAGGAACTATCCGATCCGGAGCCTCTCTCAGTGGCCGGCAGGGAAGCCATTGTCAAAGAACTGGCCGATCTGGAATCGTTTCATAACCTGGCAGTCTCGATTACCCACAATGCCAAAGGGGATGCCCTCCTCGTCGCCCTGGATCACGCCTTCGAAGAGGCCGACCGGCTGGGGACGGCCCGCAAGGCTATCGTTTTTACCGAATCCCGGCGCACCCAGGAATATCTGCTTCGAATCCTGTCCGACAGTCCTTATGCCGAAGGCATTGTCCTCTTTAACGGGTCGAATAATGATGAGCAATCACGCCGGATATACACCGATTGGTTAAACCGCCACCAGGGCACGGACCGGGTCACCGGGTCGCGTACTGCGGACATGCGTTCGGCTCTGGTAGATTACTTCCGGGAAGAAACGGTGTTGGGGAAATGCTTGATGAGGACACGACCCGGAGTCTCCTTTCCCTTCCGGCCTCATCCGTTTCGCCTTTACCCTCATCACCATTAGGTGAAAAGCTTCAGGTCCAGGTTGGACAACGAAGGACGGACATACAGCGCAGTATCTCAGAACGAAACGCCAAATTCTTCGAAATAGAGGCGGAAAAATTGGATGGCTGGGCCGATGACCTAAAAGTAGCCCTCGAACGGGAGATCAAGGACATGGACCGGCAGATTAAAGAAGCTAAACGGTCAGCTACCCTGGCTCTCAGTCTGGAGGAAAAACTGGCCGGTCAAAAACAGATCAAGGCCCTTGAGTCCCTCCGAAACGGCAAACGGCGCGCCCTCTTCGATGCCCAGGACGAGATCGACCGGCGCAGGGAGCAGTTGATTGCGGATATTGAAGGAAAACTTACCCAGAAGATACGCTCAGAAACATTGTTTGTGATACAGTGGAAGATTAATTGAGGGATTTGTAGAGATATCAATAAGACAGAGTAAAGCCCCTAGACGAATTTATTTTTCGATCATCACAGTTCGTGAAAGAATCCGGGATGCTCCAGCTTATTAGAAAAAGGATAACTTTTTTTGATTCAAATAATACTTGACAAGGTATCAATTGATACTTTATCCTCATGAAAAGACCATCGGATAAGGAGATCATCAAACGAATCAAAGAGGCCCAGGAGGCTGTGGCTGATGGGCGGATAGGTATTCTTAATCAGGAAGCCACCGCTTCTGATGCCCTGGAACTGGGTTACCTCGTTAAGGAGGAATTGAAGCCGGTATTATCCGAACTATTGGGTTTGATTTCTCCAGACCATTATGTGGGCACCAGACCACCCCAAAGGTCTTACGAACGAATCATCAAGGATCTGGAACTGTTTGCTTTTGAAGTAATCAGCCTGCGTTTTAAGTGCCCCATCTATTTTAAGTTTGCCTTGAGCACTGGGGTGTTGTGGCTGGTTTCTCTGCATAAAAGCAGACAACCGTAGGAGGATGTATGAAGGCTTTGAATTGCCCTCGCGGGCATGAAAAAATGAAACTCCGTAAAATAAATAAAACCGTCAGCTTTCGAGGAATGGAGATTCCCTGCCAGGTTGAGGCTTATGTCTGCCCGGAATGCGGGTTGGAGGGAGGAACGATTAATTCCACCGGCGCTATTCAACAGGAATTGGCCGAGACCTTCCGTAAGCGGACCGGACTTCTTACCGGGGAGGAGATTAAAGCGTTACGCAAAAAAAGAGGGCTGACCCAACAGGAACTGGCGGATCGGTTAAAGATCGGCGTGGCCAGCATCAAGCGTTGGGAAACCGGGCTGATCCAGAGCAAGTCCCTGGACCATGCCCTTCGTCTTCACCTGACGGGAAACCGATTGAAAGACAGTTTTTCAGGAAACCGACCATTTTCCATACCACGGATCAAATTGGTTTTAACAACCTTTGAAAAGAAATTGGGCAGGACACTTCTCCGGAAAACCGATAAGATGCTTTATGCGGCTAAGTACCTCTGGTATGCGGATATGCTGGCCTTTCGCGACCTGGGCACCAGTATGACCGGGGCCGGGTATGCCGCCCTGCCTTTAGGGCCGCAGCTCAATAACTACCGGGATTTGGTTGAGGAAATTAGAAAAGCGGACGAAACCCAAGCTGGACACCTGATTAATGAAGAATTGCAGATCATCCGGAAGATCGTCAAAGCCTTCCCTGAAGATCGACAAGTTTATGCAGCCGCCCACCGGGAAAAGATTTGGCAGGATAAACCGGTCGGGGCAGCCATCCCTTATTCTGATTCTAAGGGATTAAGTGAAATTTGATTATTTTCCATTAGTGACGATTTTATATTGAAAGGCTGGTCGATGAAGGAAGTGGAAAAATGATGATAGTAGGACCTGAAATAGATGCATCGAAATGCTTATCGATGGAATTGTGAAGGATGAAAGATAACCTGAAAAAAGAACAGCTATATTCCCTCATCGCTTCGGGGGAAGACAGTACCCGCCAGTTTAAGGGCAATATAAAGAACAGCGATTCCCTGGCCTCGGAAATGGCCGCTTTTGCCAATTCTGAAGGAGGAACGATTTTCATTGGTGTGGCCGATGACGGTTCGATACCCGGTCTGAGTAAGGAGGATGTGACCAGAATCAATCAGCTTATCAGCAATGCGGCCAGCCATCTGGTTCGCAGTCCTCTGACCGTGCAGACCCAAAACGTTCTGATTTCGCATGGGCGGATCATCATCGTATTGACCGTGCCTAAAGGAATTGACAAACCCTACTTCGATAAAAATGGGGTCATCTGGCTGAAATGCGGGGCGGACAAACGGCGGGTCAATTCCAAGGAAGAACTGCGCAGATTGTTTCAGATTTCCGATCAATTCCATGCCGATGAATTGCCGACTAAAGCAAAAATAGACAAACTTGACAAACTGCGCTTTCGCGATTTCCTTCGCGATGTCTACAAGCTGGAGTATCCCGACTCGGCCGCCGCGCGTCTTCGGCTTTTACAGAATATGAATCTGGCCACCGATGACGGACAACTAAATCTTGCAGGCGTCCTTCTTTTTGCCGAACGTCCCGAGTGGATCAAACCCCAGTTCATTATCAAGGCCATTCGTTATCCCGGCAACGAAATCCATGTCAGTGATTACGTGGATACCGAAGATTTTTCCGGTCCCCTGCGCAAGGTATTTGATGATTCCCTGGCCTTTGTCATGCGCAATTTGCATAAAGTGCAGGCTGGCCGTGGCGTCAATGCGCCGGGTCTGCCGGAGATCCCGGAATCGGTTTTTGAAGAGCTTCTGGTCAATGCCCTGATCCACAGGGACTATCTGGTAAGCGCTTCTATTCGCCTTTTCATCTTCGACAACCGCATTGAGATCATCAGCCCTGGCCATTTGCCCAATAACCTGACGGTAGAAAAAATACGGACAGGTATTTCCAATATTCGAAATCCGATTCTGGTTTCGTTTGTGGCCAAGGGGCTTTTACCCTATCATGGACTTGGCTCCGGTATTAAACGGGCACTGGAAGGATGGCCGGATATCGACTTTATCGATGATCGGGAAGGCTGTCTGTTCACCGCCACGGTTCATCGGAAGGAGCAGCTTAGTTCTCTAAAAAGTTCGGGGAAAACGCCGAGAGAAAGTTCACCAGAAAGTTCACTAAAAAGTTCACCAAAAACCGAAGATAAAATAATCGATTTTCTCCGGCAGGATGGTACCATCACTACGGAAGAATTGGGGAAAGCCATTGGTATTTCCAAAAGGGCCGTATTGAAACAGATCGACAAACTTAAAGGGCAGGGTCGCCTACGCCGCATTGGTTCTGCCAAGGGTGGGCATTGGGAGGTTATGGAGAGAAGATAGGTTTTGCGGATAAACTGGGAATAATAAAATCCGGGGGACATCGAAAGGAAGCTGTAGGAGGGGTCAATAGGAAGATGAGTGGGCGGATGTTCGGCTGGCAAATAGATGCAGTGAAATGTATAAATCCTGCTCCCGTCTTATGGACTGTCAGGCAACCCGCCAAATAAAAAGCAGGGGACCGCTGCAATAGCAGCAGATAAAACAACATGGTTGATCAACTCATTAAGGCCATCTCAACCCATAATATTCCATTAATGTGGATGGTAGTGATCGGTTTGCTGATGGCCTTTTTCCGATATTACCCCAAATATAATCATAAGAGATATCGGAACAACATTATATTGTTGGCCTTTTTTCCCCTCGTGATGGTAACACTGTATTTCCTGAAGCCTCTCTCCCTGGCTACGTTATTCGCTCTCATACCCTTATACGCAGGCTATTTTCTTCTAACCTTTCTTGCCCCAGCCAAGATTGTCTTTCCAGAGTCTTTCCCAATATCACGCTTAAAAACCCTCATTAATGATGGAGCTTATAGAACCACTGAAGGTCGTTTTGGCAAAAAACCTTTCTATATACATAGCGTCCCAGGAAAAATGGAATGGGATATGCTGCAAGCCCATCATCTTGTGCTGAAAGGTCGAACAAAGGAAGGATATGCAATATATGAGAAAATACTTAATCTTCCTTTATTTGAAGAGGAAATAAGCAATGTCAGGCAGAAACAGGTTTTTGCACTCCTTCAATTGGGGGATACAAACAGGGCAAGATCCATTTTTGAGCAACTAAGCATACCGAAATGCCCTGAAATTCTTCAATTGGAGTCTATTTTCAATGAAAGAAAGGGGGAATTCGAATCGGCAAGCCAAAATTTGCTATCTGCCATAGGCGACTGCAAGGGGGGCAAGGAAGAAGCCTTGGCATTAATCTACAATAATCTCGGACGCATGGAGAGAATACTTGGGAATTTTCTAAATGCGATCCATTATTACCAGAAGTCGGCAGAAATAGCACAACGGTTTAAAATAAAAAGCCTTATCCACATTGTCTTTCCTAATATCATAGATGTCCATTTGTTAACGGGTGGTACTCAGGAAGCCCACTCATTCATGGAACGATATTCGGGCCTTATCGACAAGGAAAATGTTGACGATCTTTTGAAATTCAACAATTATTGTCTTGAATACGCCAGGCAACTGAAAAACAAACCGCTTTTTTTAGAAAATCTGGTCAGAGGAAGGACCGAAATCCTCCCAAAACTTTCGACTCAAGAGGCCCTTTTTTTTGAAATCACTGAACTTCGGATTAGGTGGAACAACCAATCCGGATGGGACGAAAAACTGTTTTGGGTTAGACAAAATCTCTCATTATTTCTTAATTTGGAATTCTCTAATCGATATTATGCGATTAAAGAAATCTTTATTATTCTAAAAGACTTAGCAATAATGGAAAATTTGGGGCCATTCGAAGCCCTGTTCGGACAGGTGATAGATTTCATGGGCCAGTCAAAAAAAGAAATAGACCGATATGTTTTGGGATTACCGGATTATTGTGTGTTGGAGCGCTGTTTTTGGGAGAAAGAAAAGGTGCATTTGCGTAAGATACAAAAAATAGAAATGACGAAGATTGATTTGATGGACCATTATAATGTTATTTTCGAACACCTCCGTAGCATCAAAGATATCCAGTTACAACATGGAAATTTATTTACAGCAATCGAGGCGGATTTAAACATAGTTGACGAATGTATGGGATTTATTCTATCGATCGGAGAATCTTCTCTCATACCGTATTTGAGAGAGGTTATGGAAAGGCACCTAAATGATGCCTGCACGGACCTAGAAAAATTCCGCCATTATCCTGCTTCTAATGAATATATAGTTAGGATAGCTAGATACGCCCTATTTTTGGACCAGCAGGCAAAGGCTAAAGAATATTTTGATGATTTTCTTAGGTCTAAAATCAGTATCATGCATTATGCAGCCTGGATACAAGAATATTATCAGCATTTGATTAGAATTTTTCCTGTAGATGGGCATTAAACAATGAATCCGAGAATCTTTACATAGCGAGATAATTTCTTTTGTAATATTTGGCTATGACACGAGAAAACCAAAAACTCGAACTCACATGGATCGGGAAGGAGAATCGGCCGAGGATTCTGTTGGAGGAGCCGGAGAGGTCCTACCATGCCCCGCATCGGATGACGGATAAGGACATCTTTGATAACCGGCTCGTCTTCGGGGATAACCTGCTGGCATTGAAAACCCTGGAACAGGAGTTTTCGGGGAAGATCAAATGTATCTATATTGACCCTCCTTACAATACGGGCAGCGCTTTTGAGCATTACGATGATGGTATCGAGCATTCGATCTGGCTTACCCTCATGCGCGACAGGATGGAAATTATTCGCCAGCTTCTTTCTGAAGATGGGTGTGTATGGGTGTCTATCGATGATAATGAAAATCATTACTTTAAAGTCATGATGGATGAAATTTTTGGGCGACAAAATTTCATTGCTACGATTATTTGGCAAAAAAATCTTTACCGTTAAAAATTCAGCTCGTCACTTTTCAGACATGCACGATTACATCATACTATATGCGAAGGATGCTTCGAAGTGGCAGAGGAATCTCCTTCCACGTTCAGAAAAGTTAGACAAGACATACTCAAATCCCGACAACGACCCTCGTGGGCTCTGGACGACAAATGCCGTTCAAGCTCGCAATTATTACAGCCAAGGAACCTATGAAATCCGTTCACCAAAAGGAAAGTCATTTTACCCACCAAAAGGTACATTCTGGCGAATTTCCAAACCAACCTTTGACGAGTTGGATGAGGATGGGCGGGTCTGGTGGGGTAAAGTCGGAAGCAGCATTTCGCGCATTAAGAAGTTTCTATCAGAAGCTAAACAAGGGGTTGTTCCAGCCACTCTTTGGTTTCACGAAGATTGCGGTACAAACGCACAGGCTAAGACTGAAGTTCGCGCTTTGTTTGCAGATATTACAGATACCGAAATGCTTATAACCCCCAAACCGGAGAAACTAATCAAGAGGGTCCTTGAAGTTTCTTCCTCACCTGGCGACATCGTCCTCGACTCCTTCGCCGGGTCGGGCACAACCGGAGCGGTGGCGCATAAGATGGGCCGGCGGTGGATTATGGTGGAGTTGGGAGAGCATTGCCATACCCACATTATTCCGCGGATGAAAAAGGTCATCGACGGGACGGATCAAGGGGGGATCACCAAGGCCGTCAACTGGAAAGGCGGGGGAGGGTTCCGTTATTACCGGCTGGCGCCGTCTCTCTTGGAGAAGGACAAGTGGGGCAACTGGGTTATCAATAAACTATACAATGCAACAATGCTGGCCGAGGCCATCTGTAAGCTGGAGGGGTTTATCTATGCCCCGAGCGACAGTATCTATTGGCAGCACGGCCATTCCACCGAGCAGGATTTCATCTATGTGACCACTCAGAACCTGAACCATGACCAGCTTCAGGCCTTAAATGATGAAGTCGGCCAAAGCCGATCCTTGCTGGTCCTTTGTTCGGCTTTCCGCGGAAAATCTGACCGGTTCCCCAATTTGACCATCAAAAAAATTCCCAATGCCGTCTTGAAACGCTGAGAGTGGGGCCATGATGACTACAGCCTGCGGTGGAAAACCTGCCCAAGGCCCCGCCCAAGCCGGGGCAGTTGACCCTTTTTGAGGAGGAACCATGAAAGATAAATAGACAGAGATTTCCGACGCATTGCCTCGGAAATTGAAAACTCAACCTCCTAATTTATTTTGGGAAATGGCTACGCCCCGCGTAGCGAATCCTGGAAACCCATGATAGTAAATTCCAAACCCGCAGGGGAGAAACAATTGTGAGAAAACCTTTCGATAAACCTCCAAAAGATTCTTAATTCATTCTCTACCAAACAGAAGACGGAAGAACACGTCTTGAGGTCCGATTCGAGGGGGAGACTGTTTGGTTGACACATCTCCAAATGGCCGAGTTGTTCCAGACTTCCGTCCCTAACATTAATATGCATCTCCGCAATATATTTGCAGAAGGTGAGCTGCTCCAGGAGGCAACTATTAAGGATTCCTTAATAGTTCAACAGGAAGGGACCCGCAAGGTGTCACGGGCAGTCTCCTTCTACAACTTGGATGTAGTTATTTCATTAGGTTACAGGATTAAATCCCAGCGGGGCACCCAATTCCGAATTTGGGCTACCGAACGCTTACGGGAATACATAGTCAAAGGGTTTACTCTGGATGACGACAGGCTAAAGCAGGCGGGCGGGGGAATCTATTTTGAAGAATTGCTCGAACGTATCCGCGACATCCGTTCCTCTGAGAAGGTATTTTGGCGGAAAGTACTGGATATTTATGCCATCAGCATTGATTACAATCCCAGTGCCGAGATAACCCAACAGTTCTTTGACACCGTTCAAAATAAAATGCATTGGGCCGCCCATGGTCAAACTGCGGCCGAGGTCATTTCACAACGGGCCGATGCCGGGTTGCCCCACATGGGACTAACCAGTTGGGGGGGCAGCCGACCCCGTAAATCCGATGTTGGAGTGGCCAGAAACTATTTGCATGGGGAAGAACTGGAGGCCCTCAACCAGATCGTGACGGCCTACTTGGAATTTGCAGAACTCCAAGCCCGTAACCGGAAGCCCATGTACATGCAGGACTGGATTGCCAGGCTCGACGATTTTCTACGGCTCAGCGAACGGGATATCCTCACCCATGCGGGCAAGATCAGCCATGAAATAGCTATTGAAATAGCTGAGAGACAATATGAGCAATTCAGCCTGAAACAACTGGCGAAAACGAGCCCGGTGGAAATAGATTTCCTGGAGTCGATCAAGAAGATAGAAAAGCTAAAGCCGGCAAAACCACCCAAAAAGAATACAAGGAAGAACCAATGAACCGCCACGTTAACGCCATTGCCGGACGTCTGAGCCTGCGACCACCGCAGCGCCGCTCTTTGGAAATCCTTGATAGGATCTCCGAAATCGTTCCACCCCGAAAAGGCACTGACCTGGTATCAGCCCTGGCCGCTATCGGCAGCGAGTTTCCAACGGTCAGTGAATTTGAGCGTGATTTCCCCTCTCTTTGCTTTGCCCTGGCAACGGGAGTCGGCAAGACCCGGTTGATGGGGGCCTTCATCAGTTATCTGCATCTGGCCCACGGCCTGAACAATTTTTTCGTTTTGGCCCCGAATCTGACCATCTACAACAAACTCATTACCGATTTCACCCCGAACACCCCTAACCCGGACAAGCCGGAACCAAAAGCTTACCACGAAGACTCGAAGGCACAAAGAAATGCATAAAGCTTTCATGTTTGTTTAACCCTCATGAAATTAAGACCTTCTTTGTGTCTTAGTGTCTTAGTGGTAAAAAAT
>JACRBX010000012.1 GCA_016219225.1 Deltaproteobacteria bacterium | reverse complement strand
CTTTTTATTTTTACAAAACCGTCCTCAACAATACCAAAGGAGGCCTCCTGGACCATCAGCAGTTTAGAAGCCATTTCAACAATCGTTTGATAGATTTTATTGTTATCAAACATGGAATCCAGTTCGGCATTCATGGCCTGCAGAAGGTTTATCTTCTGTAACTTCTTAAACAATTCGGAATTAAGTCTTTCGACAGCCCCATGATAATCCCCATTCAAGCAGATCCGGTTCAGGAGTTCCCTTTCGCCTAAAATCCTTTCCACCGTGGAGGTAATGGTATTGATCTTAAAAGGCTTGGTAATAAAATCATTAGCCCCTTCCTTCATGACATTGATCGCTACGTCGATAGTCGACATCCCGGTTACCACCACCACCGGAAGGGCGGGATTAATCCTTTGAACCTCCTTTAATACTCCCAGGCCGTTTAATTCGGGCATAGTCAGGTCGGTAAAAACGATTTTATAATCATTTTCTTTGACCTTTTGAACCCCGACCATCCCGTTGGCCGCCACGTCGGTCCTGTAACCATCCATTGTGCAAAGGATATCCGACAACAATTGTCTGGTTATAGGATCGTCATCAATGACTAAAAATTTATTACCATTCACCGATAAGTCTTTCTTTTATCAATAAGGCTTCAGATTTATCCAGGATTTCCAGTTCTTCCAATTGTTCAATCCGGTCCACCCAATCTATTATCGCCCGGGAATGATTGGTCTCCCCGCCTTTAAAACACATTATATTTGACAAAATTTCCCGCAAAATCTTGACCAGGGCCTTTTCTTTGATCACTTGAAGGGTTCGTTCATAAGCATTATTAACCCGAATGATCATTTCTTCCATCTTAAAAGGTTTGGTCATGTAATCATAAGCCCCTTCACGAATGGCTTTCAGGGCGATGTCCAGGGTCCCGTAAGCGGTCAAGATAATCACTGCCCGATCGGGGTCCATTTTAACCGATTCTTTGAGGACCTCGATTCCATCAATGCCGGGCATCCTCAAGTCGGTAATAATCAAATTGATATCCTGGGTCTTCAAAATTTTCAGGGCATCCAGTCCATCTTTAGCTGCCTGAACCGCATACCCTTCACCGCTCAGGAGTGAAGTAATGACCTCCCGGACAATCTCATCATCATCAACAACCAATATCCTGATCCCGTTTTTTCCCATTTTAGCATACCGACTCGAGAATGTCTTTTAGAGGTTGACTATTTTTTTATTTTTTCCAAAACTTCATTTCGGGCCTGTTCCAAGACCAGTTTTTTTTTGGCTTCCGATGATATATTTAATAAATCCGGACTACTGCTTCTTCCCTGGTCCCCGGAAGCATTGTTCCGAAGTTTATTGACCCTGGCATAAAAACGAATAACCTCTTGAAAATGGATTGGAATAGTCGACATTGCGTTTCCCTCCCCTAAGGTGTATTAGACCTGTATCTTTTTATCGGTTGAAAAGAAAAAAAACTTTAGAAGTTTTTTCGCTGGAAGGGAACCTAATAAGTGAAAGAGGATATCCGGTCAAAGGATGGCCGGGATGATAAAAAGGGGCGAAAAGTCCTTATATCAATCGCTTTATCTTAGGAAATCAAACAAGGATTGAGAAAGGATCCTGGATGAGGCCGAGCGCAGGGCATTCAGATTGGTCATAATGGTCTGCAATTCTACAATGGTCTCATCCATACTCGCCTCTTCCGTTTCGGTCAGGTTATTTTTTTGATTAACCGTATCGACCTCCAGTCTTGTTTTCTGATCATTCAGATGGACTTGCCTGGTTCCCAGTTCGCTCCGTACAGCCAAAACCTGTTCGGCAGCCTTCTCCAGAGGGATGACCAAGGCTTCTATGCGATTCACGGATTTGGACTGGGTTAATGAGGTGGTCCCGTCTATATCCTCATATTGCCAGGAATGGTTTAAAATATTGGCCATATCCATAAAATTTGAAAAGCTGAAGGTGTCCTCATAAATGGGGTCGCCCGGATGATCGGGATGGGTAATCTGGACTTCGATGGTTGTGGCATTATGAGCAGGGTCGGCAACTGCCGTATAGGTAACTAAGCTTCCGTCCGCCAAGGTGGTGGTCTCCGGAGCCGGTAAGGTATAACTGAAGGCGGTCGTTTTGGACGAATCATCGCTGCTGCCGACAAAATTGATGGTCTGATCCATTTTTTTATCAATCGGTAGACTGAATTGACCGCTGTCTCCTTGATAAACATACTGGTTAGTGGCTGAATCGAAGACATAGGCCTTTTCATCGGAAAGAAATCCGGAATAGATGTGGCGATCTTCGAACTGGCTGTTTGAAAGATCCAGCAGGAGGTCCCTCAAATCAGCGGTTTGGAAGGCATAGGAGGATCGTTCGGTGTCCGTGGCGACCCCTCCCCCGAAGGAAGTCATTTTTTTTAAACCGGTCAGGGCAGTTGAGACCTGATCCAGCACCGTATCATTAAAATTTAAAAAGGTAATGGCCTCGGTGATGTTCCGCGCATATTGATCATTTTGGCTGATGGTAAGCTTATAATCCATGGCCTTCAGAGTTCCCAGAACGTCGTCAGAAGGTTTAGCGGTCTTTTTACCCGTTGCCAACTGATTCGTTATTTCAGCCAAATTGGTCAGATGGTTTCTTAACCCGCGAGCCAATTGATCATAGAGTTGGTCAGAAGCGATCCTCATCCGACACCGATCCCTTTTTTATAAATTAAGCAAAGTTTGGAATATTTCGTCGGCCGTTCTGATCAGACGGGCTGCGGCTTCATAGGCCCGTTGATAACGGATCAGGTTGGCCGCTTCTTCGTCCATATTAACCCCGGAGGCCGCATCCCGTCGGGTGGTAAGCCCGGTTAAAAAATTATCCTGAAAAGTCAACTCATCAGAGGCCATCCGACTCTGGGTTCCGATCTGTCCCACCAGGCCCTGATAGTAATTAGCAAAGGTTTCGGAGTCGAGGGCGGTCGACTGGCTGTTGGATAAATCGGCCAGGGCCAGGGCATTGGTATTATCCCCGGGAAGACTGGTGGCAGTTCCCGAGGCGGCAATTTGCCTGGGTGCGGTAAGGGCGGTCTGGAAATTTTTAATGGCAGTCGTTAAGGGGCTGACGGTAAAACGATCGAGATCGGTGACCGGCCCCATTATATCAAACTGGATCCCTTCCAGATTGATCGTCGTACCTCCGGCATTATAAACCCCTGAGGTTTTTAAGGCCCCCGTCCCCGAATCATAGACTTCGAAGTTCGCTCCGTTAAATTGTATTTCATATTCACCTAAAGTCAACTGGGAATAATCGGTAATGACGGCCGTCAGGTTTGCCCCGACGGAAAAATTACCGGTCGAAAGCTGGAGCGGATTAAAGAAATTGGCATTGGTTGAACCATCCAGGTCGAAGCCACTGGCGTGTTGCAGATTGACCGTATTGGTTACCGAGGCCACCAATGTTCTGAGATCATGTAAATAGGTCCCCTCGATTTCCTGGTGGGCGGTCAACAATCCGCCCATCTCCCCCTTGGTTATTCTGGAAGTAATATCCTGACCGTCCAATTGAAGGATAAAATCTCCTTCATCATTATAAACCGCTGAAAGGGGACTGGTGCTATTCCCGTCGACCAGGGTTTTCATTCCCATGGTCACCGTCAGGGAACCGTTACTTTTATCCTCCCAGTAAGACAGCTCAACCAGATTGCTCAAATCCTTCAAGGCCGTCTCTCGCTGATCCCTGAGGCTGCCCGCCGATTCCATAGACGATCCTGCTTCAATCTGGATGATCTGGTCATTTAAGCGGGCAATTTTGGAAGCCAGGGAATTTATCTGATCGGTTAAACCGGTAATCCCCTCTTGGATTTGTCTCAGGATGGCATTGATACCATTTTCCATTCTTTGGGCGGAAAGAACCAGGGCATCGGATTTTTGCAGAAGCAAATTTCTTTCCGTCAGGCCCGCTGGATTGGAAGCAACCCCCTGCCAGGCATTAAAAAAATCCTTCAAAGGGCCGGCCAAACCCAGGTCCTGGGTTTCATTAAAGATCTGTTCAACCTTCGCCAGGGTTTCACTCAGGGTGGTGGCTTGTCCGTAATCCTGTTGAGTACTATTGATCTGATTCTGAAGCAGCCTATCGTAGAGTCTCTTAACCCCGGCGACCGACACGCCGCCTCCCTGGAATTCTGCAGCCTGGGAGGCGGTAGTCGCAATTTCCAGGATCACTTCCTGCCGGCTATAACCGGGGGTACTGGCATTGGCAATATTGTTGCTGGTAATGCTGAGTTGGGTCTGACTGGCGAATAAGGCCGATTTCCCAATATTAAACAGACCGTTAATAGACATTTACATTTCCCTGGAAAGAAGCTGCCCCTTTTCACATAAAGGGGGCGAACCCGGATAAAAGGCTCCTAAAAACTGATTGTTCTTTTTTAAGAAGCCCAGGGTTCGGTCTATCATACTTTGATTAAACGTATTCAACTCTTTAATACTTTGGGATAAAGAGATCAGTTTGGATCGCATTTCTTGAAAAATGGCTTCCCCGCTAATTTCAGCCAGTTTTAAAAGACTTATATTCCGGGGATCGGTTTCTTTCTTCAGGATACCCAGAGTATTCCCACGAACCAGCCTGTCAAAAAGCCTTACCCGCTCTTCTTCCAAAAGCCTCAATTTCAGGACCAGGATGTCTTTTTCTTTAATAATGGCCTCAACGCCCTCCATCTGGAGGTCCAGGAGGCAGAGCTTCTCCCTTTGTAAAAGCTCCAACAATTGTCGGCATCCCTGAATCTGTTCCCCAAGGACCTTCTTGATTGCCCCGAATGATTCCATTTATATTTCTTCTAATATTTTTCCGGCCATTTTAAAGGAATCCATGGTATAGGTGCCATCCTGGATACTCTTTTTCAGCGCTTCAACTTTATCGGTCCTTATCTCCGGCATCTGCAGAATTACCTGTTTTAACTCCGCTAATTCCTTTGCTCTTCCGGAGAGACGGACTTGATCCGATTGACTGACCTTTTGGGAACTTTCATTGTTTCCTGCACCGGCTTCTTTATTACCCACCTTTTGAGATCTGAGTTGAATCTCCTGGTTTTCAGGTGGTCTAGTACCCTCAACTTTCATGACTTTCCTCCCATCGGAAAATGTTTAATCTTGTTTCTGTATCGACATTTTCCTGAAATTTCTTTAATAAAATCTGTGAAAGAGGTCATGATACATCCATAAAATGGACATAGATAGTAAAAAATGTCCCCACTCTTTATCCCTTGATGGATTTGTAAAATGTCTATCATCCGATTTTCCCTGTTTCTTTTTGGATCAAACCCAGGGGATTAATTTTTTTTCCGTTATATTGCACCTCAAAATGCAGATGAGCCCCTGTAGACTTCCCGGTATTGCCCACCAGGGCAATAACCTGTTCCTTATCGACCTCATCTCCCCAAAAAACCAGATTAGTCAGATTATGGCCGTATTTGCTTATGAATCCATCGCCATGATCTATCACTACGGTGTTCCCATATCCTTGTGTCAACCCGCTGAAAATTACCCGACCTTTTTTAATGGGAAATATTTCTTTACCAGACTGAGCGGCAATATCAATCCCGCTATGAAATTTTTCTTCCCCGGAAAAGGGGTCTTTTCTCCAGCCGAAACGGGAGCTTATCAGGCCGTCGACCGGGAGCCTCATCAAGGATTCCGGACCCAAATCCGGCAGTTGCTTTTCCGGGGATTTAAGGATCGGAGGAGCATCCAACAGCTTTTTTTCGTCAGTCATGGAAGATTTAATCGGGTCTTTTACCGGATCCTGTTGATTTTGAGGATCTTTCCCAACCAGACCGTCCAGTTGTTTCAGGAGCATTTCTCCCAGACCGAGACCTCGATCGGCGGTCAGCCGGGCTACTTCCATGTCAAAGAGACTGTTATAAATATCGTTTCCCAGCCCTTTACCTAAAAAACCTCCCTGGGTCGTCTGTCTCATTTCTTTAAGGAGTTCATAGATAAAAAGGGCTTCCAGTTCCTTGGCTGCCTCCTTTAAGCGGGTCTTTGAGGATTCAGGGTTTGAGATTGCCCCCTGATTCTCCAGTCTCCCGGTCGATCGTCCGCCTAAAGCACTCAGGTTGACTTGATAATTTGCCGTCTCTCCAATCATATAATCTCCAGTTCGACTTTAAGAGCGCCAGCACTTTTCAGGGCCTGTAGGATGGCAATGAGGTCTCTGGGCGTCACGCCCAAAGAATTAAGGGCCCTGACCACTTCCCCAAGGGTTATTCCGGCCACTTCTACCAGAGCGGCCTTCTGTTCCTTCACGTCCACTTTGGTTTGTGGGACGACTACGGTCTCTGCCTTGGGAGGGGCAAAAGGCGGGGGTTGAGAAATTTTATAGTCGGTCGTAACCTCTATCGTCAGACTGCCATGCGAGATGGCCACGGGAGATATCCGGACCCTTTCCCCCATGACTACCGTTCCGGTCCTCTCATTAATGACTATCTTAGCCGGTACATCTAAAGCGACTTCCAAGGCTTCGATCTGGGAGATAAAACCCATGGTCCCACCCAGGAAATCCCCCGGGGCCCGGAGCTTGATGAGAGAGGGATCCACCGCTTCGGCATATTCGCCCCCCAATTTTTGGTTAATGGTTTGGGAAATTTGAAAAGCTGTTGTGAAATCGGGATTGTGAAGGAGCAAATGAATTTCATTGCCCTTCAATAAAGGGATATCCAACCCCCGTTCGATAATAGCCCCATTGGGAACCCGGCCGGTGGTCGGGTGATTTTTTTGGACGGCTGATCCCCCGGCCCCGGCCGAAAACCCTCCCAAGGAGACCGGTCCCTGGGCCAGGCCATAAACCTTTTGATCCGGCCCCTTTAGCGGGGCCAGGAGCAGGGTTCCCCCCTGAAGGCTCTTTGAATCGCCCAAGGCCGATACCACGGCATCGATCTTGATTCCAGGTTTGGGAAAAGGAGGCAAGGTGGCGGTTATGATCACGGCTGCGGTATCCTTAGCCTGAATATCCTTCGGATTGACCGTCAAACCCATCCTGGCCAGCATATTGGCGATACTTTGCATAGTGGCCAAGCCTTTGTCTCCCGTACCGTTTAAGCCTACCACCAGGCCATACCCAAGCAATTGGTTCTCCCGGGCCCCTTCCAGACTGGCTATGTCTTTAATCCGTTCGGCCTGAACAGGAGTAGACACCAGTGAACCTGTAAAAAGCAAAATCCCCAAAACCGCCAATAAAAAATAACCCTCAATTGCTTTCAAGTTGACCCTCGCTGGAATTCTGTATTAACCCTCATACCCTTGGGCATCACGTACCATGAAAATAGGTTCAAGAGACAGTGTTCAAGGTTAAAGGATCTAAGAAAAAACTGTATACCGTGTACCTTGTACCTTTCACTGTGGTTTTACCGACCCCTGCCCCCCGACCCCTGATCCCTGAATGTTAAAATGGCCAGGCGTAATCCAATAGTCTGACCAGCCATCCTTGGCCTTGTTTGTCATTGATTACGCCGTCACCGGTATAAATTACCTCGGCGTTGGCCACATAACTGCTTAATATGGTGTTGTCGAAGGCAATATCCTCCGGCCGGACGACCCCCCTCAATAAAAGGAGCTGTTTTTCCCGGTTTACGGTAATATCTTTACGGGATTCAATAAGAAAATTCCCGTTCGGCAGGACTTCCACCACCCGGGCGGTAATCGTGGCGACCAGGCTGCCTTGACGGGTGGTATTACCTGTACCGGTGAAATCGTTTTTACCGCTGGCCTGGACCTTCGGTGCCAGGGTTCCCGACAGGCCCCCGCCGAAAAGGTTTTTTAGATCGTAAGTCAAGGAGCCACCGAACAGATTCGTAATACTGGCATCCATAGAGGAATCCCGGCTGGTGGCTGTGTCGGCCTTCTTGGTTGCCGAGGAACTTTCTACGATATTAATGGTTACCAGATCATTCAATCCCCGGGCCTTCCGATCCTCAAAAAGCCCGGCCGAATCGCGCCATAAGGAGCCGGTGCTTCGGATTTCCTTTTTGGTCTCTTTATAGACGTAATTGGGGGGCATCTCTTTGGAAAACTGGGGGGCGGTTGGTGCGCAGGCCCCGATTATCCCGATGATCCCTATCGGAATCATAAACCCTCTCATAACACGCATGATCGACATCGACTGGTTACTCCCGATAATTTTAATAAATTCTCCGCTTTGGTTAGTTGTCGATTAAAAAATGACCTTGACATTTTTCCCGTCTATCGGAATCCCGCGTATATCCTGTTTCGAAGAAAGATTAATCACTCTTATTTGCCGGCCGGGAAAACCGTCTTCCCGTGCTTCTCCCGGGCTGGTAATTCTTAAACCAGGCGCCGATGCGATCAGGGTGATGCGCTGCCCTTTTTTGATCACCGGAACGTCGCCTAAGGCACTTTCTATGAGCGGCCTGTTCGTGCCGATGGATCGTTTGATGGTCTTTCCCCAAGCCCCTTCCAACCGGGTTAGAACGTCCTTAGGCATCCGGTTGACATCGAGCAAGGCCAGATAGACATCGTCTTTTTCAATGATTTGACCGTTATTTAACGGCCTTCTGGAGGTCACGACCCAATCCAGGGCCATGATCTTAGCCTGAACCAGGAGCTTCTCCCCCGACTTGAATTCGAATGAAAAAATCGCCCGGCCCAAAGGACCGCTGATCAATCTGAGGCTTTTCGGCGGATCCTTGGGAAGCGGTTCTTCGACGTGGAGGTCCAGGATCTCGATTTCCGCCCAGGGATAATGGGTTGTTAAATAGGTTTTTACCAGGCCCCTGGGTTCCCAGGAAGCCGATGTGGCCGGCAGGACCAACACAAAAAAAAGTAAAAACAGCAGCCAGCCGGACCAACAGGGGAGAATATAAATTTTTTTCCATTGTTTCATGATCGTACCATTCCTATCGCTTCAGATTATTGGCGATCTGGAGCATTTCATCAGAGGCCTGGACGGCCTTGGAATTGATCTCATAGGCCCTTTGGCTGACGATCATATTGACCATTTCTTCGACGATATTCACATTACTCATCTCCACATACCCCTGACTTATGGTGCCCATCCCTTCCGTCCCCCCGGGAGTCCCGGTCACCGGATCTCCGGACGAGCCGGTAGGCACAAAAAGGCTTTTGCCGATAGCCTTGAGTCCGGCCGGATTAATAAAACGGGCCAATTCAATCTGACCGATTTGGGTCGGTGTTTTGCTGCCGCTTTGGGTGATGCTGATCTTTCCGTCGGAACCTATGGTAATGGTTTGGGTGTTGGCCGGAATGGTGATGGCCGGATCCAGGGCATAGCCATCGGAATTGACAATCCGCCCCCCGCTATCCAGCTTGAAGGCCCCGTTTCGGGTGTAGGCGACCTCTCCGTCCGGTTTGGTGATTTGAAAGAAACCCTCTCCTTCAATAACCATATCCAGATTGTTTCCGGTCTGAACAAAATTCCCTTGTAAAAAAATTTTTTGAACCGCCACCGGTTTGACCCCCAACCCCAGTTGGATCCCTGATGGCACTTCGGCCCCCTCGGCCGATAAGGTCCCGGGTGTCTTCAGGTCCTGATACATCAATTCCTGGAAATCGGCCCGACTCCTCTTATAACCGACCGTGTTGACATTGGCCAGATTATTGGAAATGACATCGATATTCAGTTGTTGGGCTTCCATACCGGTAGATGCGATAAATAAGGAGCGTATCATTTTTTTCTTTCCCCTTTAGGTCCGAGCAATCTCGGTCATTTTTGAAGTGGCTTCGTCAAAACTCTGGATGACCTTCTGATATGCCTGAAATTCTCTCAAGGTCATAATAATCTGGGTCATTTCTTTGATAATGTCTACATTCGAACCCTCAAGATGACCTTGTTTAACAAGGGCTTTGGCCTGGCCGGAAGGCTGATTGGATTGAAACAGGTCCTCTCCTAAGCGGATTAAAGATTTTTTGTCTGGGAAATCTACCACCTTAATCTTATCGATCTGCGCTTGGTTGACCGTCACTTCTCCGTTTTTTACAATCTCCAATTTTCCGTCGGGTATCAGAATGGGACCTTTTTGACCCAAGACCCGAATACCCGTCTGGGTCGAAAGATAGCCTTCCGGATTTCTTTTCAAGTCCCCTCTCCGGGTATATTGGTTTTTTTCGAGGGCGATGAAACCATTTCCTTCCAAGGCAATATCTAATGGATTTCCGGTCTGGTTTAATCCGCCTCCGGAAAAATCGGTTGCGACCGCCGCCAGGGCGCTCATGATTTTCCCGTCCTGTTCACTTTCCGGATTGCTGATATAGTCCTTAAAAGCAACCCGTACTTTTTTGTAAGCCAAAGAATTGCTGTTGGCCAGGTTTTGAGAAATAACCTCCAACTGGTTTTCTTTTAAGATCGCTCCGGAAAGGGCTATAAATATTCCTTTATGCATATTTTCCTTTCATGCAACATCAATACCAAACCTAAAAACCCCCCATCAGTAATCCCATGAACCACTAAACCCCGCCCTCTTAAAGGCATAAATATAAAAAAATGATCCACGATTTAGAAACGCCAATAAAATAAATGGAAAAATTTTCCTATAGGGGGAAACTTTTATCCCGGATTATTGGACTAGGTTTAAAATCAATTCCACTTCACCGGACGGCAGATCCAAAATACGGGCAATCTGCTCGGCGTTGAATCCCTTGTCGGCCAGGGTCTGAACGTCATTCTGATGACCCTGTTCCGCCTTATCTGAAGTCACTCCAATGAAAGGCTTGGTTTTTAATTTGGTGATCATCCCATCCAGGATGGCAATTTTCTGATCAGCCCGGGTTTCCATGATTTTAAGGGCTTTTATTTTATTATCGATTCTAAGAACCATCTTTTCGATAATGTCGTTGATTTCGGACATTTCCAAGGTTATATCTCGTTGGGCTTTTATAGGGTTGGCCTTTAATTTTTCGAAGAGTATATTCAACTTTTTCATATTCACACCTTGATATCGATTTTATGCTTGCTCTTTTCTTCTTTTTCCTGGGATTTGGGTTTTTTTTTCCTGTTGGAAAAAAACTGGCCGGTTTTTTCCCTTTTGACCCTAAAATTGGAATCGATTTTTTTTAAAAATTCTATGTCCATTTTACACCCCGATCAAACCGGCCTGATGAGCAGGCTCAAAAACCAAACCCTTTTAAAATATCATCTACTTCCGATTGATCAGAAACCACATTTTCATTTTTCTTGATTTGAGGGCCCTGACAGGCCTCCTGATTAGGGGGGGATTCCAATTTAACCCCGAATATCTTTAAGATCTTAACCAACTGCTTTTCCATATCGCCTATGAGTTGGATTACCCTCTTAATAATCTGCCCGGTAAGGTCCTGAAAATCCTGGGCGATCATTATTTCCATCAAATCCTTCGGCAGTTCCTGATTCAAGGCTTTAAGAAAATCCAAGGCTTTCAGCCCGGCTTCCTCATCAAGCCCCTTCTCCTTAAAAATCCCCTCCAGTTCCCCGATCATCCGGGTGGCCTTTTCCTGATTCCCTAAATGTTTTTCCACCAGGGTAATCGTGTGACTGGCCGCTTCTTCGGTTTTATCGATCACCCATTGGAGTTTATCGGTGGCTTCCGGGAGTTCATTGACGGGTAAATTTTTTAAACGAGGGCTGATATTTTCTTGAAACTCCCGGATGGAATCATGCAGTTTGCGAGTGATCTTCCCGACTTCCACAAAAAGATCTTTCCCGCCCAGACCGGCAAACTTGGTGGCATATTTTTCGGCTGTTTGGACATTGCCCATGATAATCGCTTCCAATAACATCTGCACATCTTCGATGATTCCCATGACCCCCTTGATCTTATTGCCTTCTTCGAAGGCCTTATTAAAGACCAGGGCGATCGCTTTTTCTAATTCCAAAAGGTTCGCATCCTTGCCGTAAAACTTCAGAGAAGGCCCTCCCTCTCCTTCCCGGTTGTGGCCGTCGGCGATCCGATTATCCCTTTGCGCATGAATCGACATAGTGGTTATCCTTTCAACAGATAATTTTCCTCAAGATCCCAGATCAGGAGTTGATCCCCAGTTTTTCAAATATCTTATCCATCTTCTCTTTCAATATTTCAGCGGTAAAGGGTTTGATGATATAGTTGTTAACCCCGGCTTTTATGGCCTCAATCACCTTTTCCTTCTCGGCTTCGGCCGTGACCATCAGAAAGGGAAGATCCTTTAATTCCGGGTCGCTGCGTACGTTTTTCAACAACTCAATACCGGTCATATTGGGCATGTTCCAATCAGAAACCACAAATTGAAACCGATCTCCTTTCAGTTTTGAAAAGGCATGCTGCCCGTCCTCGGCCTCTTCGATGTTTTCAAAGCCGATTTGTTTTAATAAATTTTTAACGATCCGCCTCATGGTCGAGAAGTCGTCAACGACCAATATTTTCATTTTTCGGTCCATGGGTTCGATATGCCTCCCTTGTTGCGTTTTTTATAAATCTAATCCAACTCTTTGTTAATTTTGGTTTTTAACCGGATAAGGGCCTGATTGTGTAATTGACATACCCTGGATTCGGTCAGGCCCAAGACCGCTCCTACTTCTTTCATGGTCAATTCTTCCCAGTAATATAAAGAAAGCACCACTTTTTCCTTTTTAGGCAAGGCATCGATCAAACGAGCCACGACTTTCTTTTGATCCAGCTCCATTAAGATATTTAACGGATTTTTTTCATTGGGGTCTTCGATATTGTCCATCAAATTGACAGGGTGTCCTTCCGAAAAGGCCTCGTAATCCTCAAATTTGAAGGTGACCCCCCCTTTGGCCTCTTCGAGGGTTTGATAATATTCGTCTAAAGATATATTTAAGGCTCCGGCCACCTCCTCATCCTCGGGCAGCCTTTTCAATTCTTTCTCTAATCGGTCGTGCACCTCCCGGAGGGCGTTAATTTTTTTCTTCCTGGACCGGGGAATCCATTCCACCGCCCGCAATTCATCCAGCATAGCGCCTTTGATCCGATACTGAGCGTAAGTTTTTAATTTTACTTTCCCTTGTTCAAATCGCTCCAGGGCGTCAAACAGACCATTCAAGCCGACACTGATCAGATCGTCAACCGAAATCTGCGGAGGCAATCGCCAGGACAACCGATAGGCCGTGTAGCGCACAACCGGCAAAAAATCTTTAATGATTTTTTCTTTTTCCTGAGAGGACATTTTAACGTTATAGCCGTACATCTCTTGCATCCCCAATCAGATTACCAATAAATAATTGCAAACTCCCTTTAAGGCCGTTTTTTGAATCTTCCTGAATTTTTCCGGCAATGGACAGGATGTTTTTTGAAGCGTTGGAATCCGGATAAGCTTCCAGGAAAGATCTTTGAGCCCGGACCGCTTTTTGGATGGAATCATCCCTGGGGAGAAATCCCAGATAATCCAGGGAAACCTGTAAAAATCTCTCGGCCGCTTCGGAAAGTCGCCTGAAAACGGTCAATGCCTCGGAAGCACTGGCAGCAGAATTGACCAAAACCTGGAATCGTTTTTCCTGATATTTGGTGAACAGCACTTTGATCAGGGCATAGCCGTCCGTCAGGGCTGTGGGCTCCGGAGAGATCACTACGATGATATTCTGGGCGGCAATACAAAAAAAGGCGACATTAGAAGAAATACCGGCGCCGGTATCAATAATCAGTGTATCAATTTCTCCCTGATAGTCCTCGAAGGCTTCTAAAACCTTAAGCCGTTGGAATTCATCCAGATGGGTTATTTCTTGTATGCCGGAACTGGCCGGTAAAATTTTTATCCCCTGGGGCCCTTCGACAATGACGTCTTTTAACTGTTTTTGTCCGTTTAGAACATGCTGAATATTGTATTTGGTTACCAAACCAAGCAATACATCCACATTGCTTAAACCCAGGTCGGCATCAAAGACCAACACTTCTTCTCCGAGTTGTCTCAGGGCGATGGCCAGGCTGGTGGCCACATTGGTTTTCCCAACCCCTCCTTTTCCACTGGTAATGGCGATGGTCCGAATAGGTTTCATTCCGCTTTCCTTGTATCCTTAATGGGTTGGATGGTTTTCGTTAAAATGGTCGGCCTTGGGCCGATTTAAGATTAAATCCACCAATTGATCATTATTATAAAAGGCGATATCATTGGGTACTTTTTGCCCTGTTGTCAAATAGGCAATGGGTTTTTTGGCCTGGATGGAGAAATTATAAATGGGTCCGAAGCCGACGGCCTCATCCATTTTGGTAAAGGCCACACAGTGGACAGGAAATTTCTGGTAACTTAAAAAGGATTCGGACATAAAATCCTCACTGCTGCTGCCGCTGATCAAAAGATGGGTTTCCAGGGGCAGCCCCATTTCATAGATCCCTTTCAATTCATCCGCATAGGAATGGTCTTTAGGGTTTCGGCCGGTGGTGTCAATCAAAACAAGGTCCCGGTCATTCAATTTATGGATCCCCCTACGAACCTCTTCCGGAGAAGAGGCGACGATTAAAGGAACCCCCAGGATTCTGGAGTAGATCCGAATCTGTTCAATAGCCCCGATGCGAAAGGTATCCAGACTGATGAACCCGACCTTTTTGTTCCGTTTAATAGCCTGACCGCATAACTTGGCCGCCGTAGTCGTCTTCCCCACTCCGGTAGAACCTATTAAAACAATCGCCTTCTGGTCGGACCAATCCCAGCTCATCTGGAGTTCATTGAGGATCAATCCGGGCAGGTCATCCAGACCATCCGCCTTTTCCGTCAATTGCAGGGCCAGATCTTCCCGGATATACCGGTTCCGGAGATAATGATAGATCTTTTTTTTGGCTTCCGGCAAAGAAACCTCATACCCTTTTCCTTTCAATTCCTCCAGGCATTGCCGCAATTTTGCAATTTCTTTCAAAACGGGTTCATTGTCGGGATCGGGATTGGAGGTTCTGGAACCGGAATGATAAGAAGAGAGGGAAACCTTGTCGGGTTCGAATTCCGGGCTCTCTTCCCTTTTCCAATCCAGTTTATTCCTGGATGGGTTTAAGGTTTCTTCGGGTTCTGAATCGTATTCAATAGCGGCCACTACTTCCACCTTCGGTTTTAACCCGTTGATTTCTTCCGAAGATAAAATAACCGCCTCATCCCCCAATTCTTTCTTTACCCGATCCAGGGCCTCTCGAAAACTTGCTGCCTGAAATTTTTTAATCTTCATATCGTACCATCCCTAAGGTATATAATTTTGCCGCCGGAGAGATCTCCGCATTGGACAATACGGCTATCGACGGTAAAAACTTGTCGGCGAATCTTCTCAAAAACCGTCTTACGTGGGCCGAACACACCAGAACCGGTTGCGCCTCATATTTGCCCCCTTTCCCCAATATTTTTTCTACGGCCCTCAATAACTTGCCGATGAGGTCCGGACTGATACTGCCTCCATTTTCAATGCTTTCAGAAATCGGTCTTTCAAACCTTGGGTCCAGGACCAATATGGGGATACTGCCATCCTGGCCTTCATATTGTTTAGTCAGGTACCT